>JAVLFO010000033.1:0-13488 GCA_046052805.1 Aquabacterium sp.
CATGTGCGTGCGCCCTCTGGTGTGCTGGACGAGGCTTGCATCACAATGCGACCTGAGGGCTTGTCCAGCTCAAAGCCAACACGACGCAATGGCGCATGCAGGCCCTCGCCGGTGGCCTTGAGCACGCATTCCTTGAGTGTCCATAGGGACCAGAACAAAGCGTCTTGTTGCGGGCCTTGATCCGCAGCCAAGACGGCCTTTGCCTCAGATGCGTTCATGGTGGTGCCCATCACCTCTAGCGGTGCCGCGCCATCGCATCGCTCGATGTCCACACCCACATCGCAGTCCACCGCGATGGCCATCACCACAGCATCACGGGTGTGCGAGAGGTTGAACGACAGCCTTTGCCCCAACTCAGACCCGTGCAGCACGCGAGGCTTGCCGTGGGCCTCTCGCTCAAAGCACAGTGCTTGAGGCTTCTCGCCCAGCGTGTTTGCCAACACCGTGCGCTGGAGCGCGCGCGTCACAAGGTAGCGATCGCGGTCCTGCTGGAACCTGAACCGCGCGTGCTGCGCCACTTCGTCCGGCGACAGCAGCTTGGCGTACGCCGACATCAAGCCAGGATCGAGGCACTCGTCGATCATCGTGATGTACAACTCAAGCGTGGCGGGCATGTCAGGCAGCGGCGGGGCAGGTGCGCCATGGTAGCGAGTTGGGGCAAAATTGGACATGCGGTGCGAGCAGCCGTCCACCCGCCTCAACCCCAGGACCATGAGCCAGCACACAACCGACGAATTCGCCATGCGCATCGCGCTTGACCAAGCGCACAACGCGTGGCTGGCCGGCGAGGTGCCTGTAGGCGCGGTGATCATGCGTGAAGGCCAAGTGATCGCCACCGGCTACAACCGGCCGATCACGACGCACGACCCGACCGCACACGCCGAGATCGTCGCCTTGCGGCACGCGTCGCAGTTGCTTGAGAACTACCGCTTGCCCGAGTGCGAGCTGTTTGTGACCTTAGAGCCCTGCGCGATGTGTGCCATGGCCCTGATGCATGCGCGTTTCAAGCGCGTGGTGTTTGCCGCGACTGACCCCAAAACAGGCGTCGCCGGCTCGGTGCTTGACCTGTTTGGCAACAAGCAACTCAACCACCACACGCACATCTTGGGCGGCGTTTTGGCAGACGCCAGCAGCCTCATGCTCAAACAGTTTTTCGCTGAACGGCGGGCGCACATCAAAGCGCTGAGAGACGAGCGCCGCGCCTTGTCATCGGCTCAAGCCTTGAGGGGCATGGATGTGATCGAGTCCACCGGCATGGACGAACCCTTGCCCGTGCCCCAGGTCATCGAAATGCCTGACGAGGCATGAAAAAAGGAGCCCGGGGGCTCCTTTTTCGCATCACATCCCAGCGTAGTTGGGACCACCGCCGCCTTCAGGCGTGACCCAGACGATGTTCTGGGTGGGGTCCTTGATGTCACAGGTTTTGCAGTGCACGCAGTTCTGGGCATTGATCACCAAGCGGTCGCTGTTGTCTTCGTTCTTGACGAACTCGTACACGCCAGCGGGGCAGTAGCGCGACTCGGGGCCTGCGTACTTGGCCAGGTTGACGTTCACTGGCACCGACGCGTTCTTGAGCGTCAGGTGAGCTGGCTGATGCTCTTCGTGGTTGGTGTTGGACACAAACACCGAGCTCAAGCGGTCGAAGGTGTACTTGCCATCGGGCTTGGGGTATTCGATCTTGGCGCACTCAGCAGCAGGCTTGAGGAAAGTGTGGTCTGCCGCAGGGTTCTTCAGTGTCCAAGGTGGTGTTTTGAAGCCCAGTTTGGGCAGCAGCCAGTGCTCAACGCCGGTCATGACCATGCCGACGTACATGCCCTTCTTGAACCAGGGCTTGAAGTTGCTGGCGCCATTGAGTTCTTCATGCAGCCAGCTTTGCTCGAACGCAGCGGGGTAAGCGCTCAATTCGTCGTGCTGACGACCACCGATCACGGCGTCGAATGCCGCTTCAGCGCACAACATGCCCGACTTGATCGCGGCGTGGCTGCCCTTGATGCGCGAGGCGTTCATGTAACCCGCGTCGCAACCGATCAGGGCGCCGCCAGGGAACACGGTCTTGGGCAGGCTGGGCAGCATGCCGTTGTTGATGGCGCGAGCGCCGTAGCTCAGGCGCTTGCCACCTTCGATGTGCGCCATGATGCTGGGGTGCTTCTTCCAGCGTTGCATTTCTTCGAAGGGACTCAGCCAAGGGTTCTTGTAGTCCAGGCCGACCACGAAGCCCAACGTCACCTTGTTGCCTTCGAGGTGGTACAGGAAGCCGCCACCGAAGGTTTCGGTGTCCATGGGCCAGCCGGCGGTGTGCACCACAAGGCCTGGCTTGGCCTTGGCGGGGTCGATTTCCCACAGCTCTTTGATGCCGATGCCAAAGCTTTGCGGCGCCTTGCCGGCGTCCAGCTTGAAGTTGGCGATCAGCTGCTTGCCCAGGTGGCCGCGAGCGCCTTCCGCAAAGACGGTGTACTTGCCCAGCAACTCCATGCCCAGCTGGAAGTTGTCGGTGGGTTCGCCCGACTTGTCGACGCCCATGTTGCCGGTGGCCACGCCCTTGACGGAGCCGTCGTCGTTGTAGAGCACTTCAGCAGCTGCGAAGCCAGGGAAGATTTCAACGCCCAGCGCTTCGGCTTGCTCAGCCAGCCAACGGGTCACAGCGCCCAAGCTGATGACGTAGTTGCCTTCGTTGTGGAAGTTGTTGGGCACGAAGGCGTCGGGGGTCTTGAAGACACCGGTTTCATTCGTCAGAAACAGCACTTCGTCAGACGTGACGGGCTGGTTCAGCGGGGCGCCCAGTTCCTTCCAGTTGGGGAACAGCTCGGTGATGGAGCGTGGGTCCATCACGGCGCCCGACAGGATGTGCGCACCAGGCTCAGAGCCCTTTTCGAGCACAACGACGTTGATTTCCTTGCCGGCCTTTTCAGCCAGTTGCTTGAGACGAATGGCCGTGGACAGACCGCCAGGGCCGGCGCCGACGATCACGACGTCGTATTCCATTGACTCACGGGGGCCAAACTGCGCAAGGATTTCCTGGGGCGTCATCGTGCTTCCTTCTGTTCGAGCAAACAGGTATTGCTTGTTTTTGAAACGGGTGCGCGATTCTAAGCGGTGTCCGCACGCCCCAAGCGCCCGATTCTCGCAAAAATAGCACGATCGTTCGAAAATGTCCCCCGCATTGATGGGGGCTCCACAGAGGCCGGCATTCATTGCCTTTTCGATGGGATCGGCGTGCAGCGAGCGTGCTAATGTTTCGCCATGCGGTGCCCCTCCACGGCGGAGGGTGAGCGTCTGCCTTTCGTGAGATTTGAGGAGCAATTTGCATGAGCTACACCCTTGACCTGTCCGGCCGCGTGGCCCTGATCACCGGCGCCTCCAGCGGCCTGGGCACCCAGTTTGCCCACACCCTGGCGAAGGCGGGCGCGGCCGTGGTTTTGGCGGGGCGCCGAATCGAGCGGCTCAAAACGCTGCGCTCTGAAATCGAGGCTTACGGCGGCGATGCCCACGCAGTGTCTCTGGATGTCACCGATGTGGACAGCATCAAGTCGGCGGTCGCGCACGCTGAAACCGAAGTCGGCCCCATTGACATCCTGATCAACAACTCAGGCGTGAGCACCACCGAGCGCCTGATCGATGTCACCGAAGACAGCTATGACTTCGTGTTCAACACCAACACGCGTGGTGCGTTTTTCGTGGCACAAGAGGTCGCCAAGCGCATGCTGGCCCGCGCCAAAGGCTCCGCGCCTGGCACCTACACCGGTGGGCGCATCGTCAACATCGCCTCGGCCGCTGGGCTGCGCACCATGCCGCAAATCGGCGTGTACTGCATGAGCAAAGCCGCCACCATCCACATGACCAAGGTGATGGCCGCTGAGTGGGGTCGCTTTGGCATCACCAGCAACGCGGTGTGCCCGGGCTACATCGACACCGAGATCAATCACCACCATTGGGAGACCGAGGGCGGCAAGAAGCTGGTCAGCATGCTGCCTCGCAAGCGCGTTGGCCAGCCTCGCGACCTGGACGCGTTGGTGGTCATGCTGTGTTCGGCGCAAAGCGATTTCATCAACGGGGCCGTGATCTCGGCCGACGATGGCATGGTTGCAGCTTGATGCGCGCTTGGGTGGCTTGAAGTGCCGCGTGTTGCCCGCACATGCAGTTTGTGTGGGTCGTTCGGCCCCTTAACCCCATTGGTTTGCCATGCGCCTAGACCTTCCTGAACACAAAATCCTGGTCCACCAGCTCGACATGCCCATCATGTGGGGTGACATGGACAGCCTCGGTCACGTCAACAACACGGTGTACTTCAAGTACATGGAGCAGGCCAGGGTGACCTGGATCGAAGCCATCAACGGTGCGGTCACTTCGCCCAGCGAAGGCCCCGTGATCGCCAACGCCTTCTTCAATTTCTACCGCCCGCTGGTCTTCCCTGGGGACCTGGTGGTGAAGCTGTATGTGGCCGACCCGGGCCGCACCAGCATCGACACCTTCGTGACCATCGAGCGCCGTGACGAGCCAGGCTCGCCATACGCTGCTGGCGGCGCCACCTTGGTGTGGGTCAGCAACAGCGATGGTCGTCCTGTGCCTTTGCCTGCCGCCATCCGCGCCATAGGCGGCAGCCAACCTGCCTTGCCCGGCGGTGACACAACGCCCGCCTTGCCCGCCAAGTGAGGCGTGGGTGCGTGGGTAAAAGCCATTTTTTTCGCTGATTCCGCTGGATTCAGTCGGGCATGTGGGTGTACGCTTGAAATGCTGCAGTGCAGCGAAAACGGCACCCCAATGAACCCCTATCTCCAAGGAGTGAGTGGATGAACAAGGTCTATCCCGACGCCGCCAGTGCGCTGGCAGGGATTGTCAAAGACGGGCAGTTGCTCGCAGTCGGTGGCTTCGGCCTGTGCGGTATCCCCGAGGCATTGATCGATGCCTTGCAGGCCTCCGGTGTCAAGGACTTGACCGTGATCTCGAACAACGCTGGCGTGGACGGCTTTGGCCTGGGCAAGTTGCTCAACACGCGCCAGATCAAAAAAATGATCTCGAGCTACGTCGGCGAGAACAAGGAGTTCGAGCGCCAATACCTGGCGGGCGAGCTTGAGCTGGAGTTCACGCCGCAAGGCACGCTGGCTGAAAAGCTGCGTGCCGGTGGTGCCGGCATCCCGGCCTTTTTCACCAAGACGGGCGTTGGCACGCTGGTGGCCGAGGGCAAAGAAACGCGCGAATTCGATGGGGAGGTCTACGTGATGGAGCGTGCCCTGGTCCCGGAGGTGTCTCTGGTCAAGGCCTACAAGGCCGACAAGTCGGGCAACTTGCTGTTCCGCCGCACGGCACGCAACTTCAACCCGGCGGCTGCGATGGCCGGCAAGATCACCGTGGTCGAGGTCGAAGAGATCGTCGAAACCGGCTCGTTTGACCCAGATGAAGTGCACTTGCCTGGCATTTATGTGCACCGCATCGTGCTGAACGCGACGCCCGAGAAGCGCATTGAAAAGCGCACCATCACCGAAACCGCGGCATCAAAGGCAGGAGCTTGACCATGGCATGGACGCACGATGAGATGGCGGCCCGTGCCGCCAGTGAGTTGCAAGACGGCTTCTACGTGAACCTGGGCATTGGCTTGCCCACGCTGGTGGCCAACCACGTCAGCCCCGACATCGACGTGTGGCTGCAGTCCGAAAACGGCATGCTGGGCATCGGCCCCTTCCCGACAGAAGATGAGGTCGACGCCGACCTGATCAACGCGGGCAAGCAAACCGTGACGGTGCTGCCAGGGTCGGCGATTTTTGGCTCGCACGAGAGCTTCGCCATGATCCGAGGCGGCAAGATCAATCTGTCGATCTTGGGCGCCATGCAGGTGTCTGACCAAGGCGACCTGGCCAACTGGATGATCCCCGGCAAGATGGTCAAGGGCATGGGCGGCGCGATGGACCTGGTCGCAGGCGTCAAGCGCGTGGTCGTGCTGATGGAGCACGCGGCGAAGAACGGCGAACACAAGCTGCTGCAAAAGTGCACGCTGCCACTGACGGGCTTGGGCGTGGTCGACCGCATCATCACCGAGCTGTGTGTGTTGGACGTGACCCCCGCTGGTTTCAAGTGCATCGAGCTTGCGCCCGGGGTGACGTTCGATGACATCCGCGCCAAGACCGGCGCACCTGTGGACATGTCGGCCGTGATGGCTTGATGCATGGACGCTCCGCGCAAGGGCCAGACCAGGCCGTTGCCGACAAGCCGCCTCCGGGCGGCTTTTTCATGCCTGCTGCTCTGAGACAATCACCGGATGAACTGGATCACCCTCGCTCTGCTTGTTTTCAACCTCTTGCTGCTGCTGTGGCTCTCGTTCAAGCCTTCAAGGCAAGTTGATGATGCCGCAGCGCCGGCATGGGGCAGCGAATTGAGCGCAGGGCTGCAACAGCGCAGCGAGCAGCTGGAGCGTGCCTTGCGAGACGAGGTGCTGCGCAGTGCCTCGGGCACGCGGCAAGAGCTGAGCGGCACGGTGGCCTTGTTCCAGCAAACGCTGCTGGCGCAGCAAGGCGATGCCACGCGGACGCAGAACGAACAGCTCGACAGCTTTCGCGTGCAGCTGGCGACCATGCAGCAAGCGCTGAGCGATGGCTTGCGGGAGTCGTCGCATCTGCAGGCGCAGCAGGCCAATGCCTTGCGTGAGGCTCAATCGGGCGCCCTGGCGCGTTTCAACGAGGCGCAAGAGGGCGCTTTGCGTCGATTGGGTGAGGGCGTTGCCGAGCAGCTGCGCAATGTGTCTGAGGCCAACGACCGGCGCATGACCGAGGTGCGCACCACCGTCGAGAACCGGCTGCTGGCCTTGCAGGCCGACAACGAAAAGAAGCTGGAGCAGATGCGCCAGACGGTGGACGAAAAGCTTCACGCCACGCTGGAAGCCCGCTTGGGCGAGAGCTTCAAGCAAGTGGCTGAGCGCCTGGAGCAGGTCCACAAGGGCCTGGGCGAAATGCAGCGTTTGGCCAGCGATGTGGGCTCGCTCAACCGCGTGCTCAGCAACGTCAAGACGCGCGGCATTTTTGGTGAGGTGCAGTTGGCGGGTCTCTTGGAACAGGTGTTCACGCCTGAGCAATACGCGGTCAACGTGGAGACGGTGCCCGGCAGTGGTGCCCGCGTGGAGTTCGCCATCCGTTTGCCAGGGCAGGGCGGTGTCGATGGTCAGCCGCTGTGGCTGCCCATTGATGCCAAGTTCCCACGCGAAGACTACGAGCGTTTGCTGGAAGCCCAAGACCGAGCCGATGCATCGGGCGTTGAAGTGGCCGGCAAAGCCATTGAGCAGCGGCTCAAGCAAGAGGCGCGCAGCATCAAAGAGAAGTATTTGGCGCCACCTTACACAGCCGACTTTGCGATTTTGTTTGTGCCCACCGAAGGCCTGTATGCCGAGGCCTTGCGCCGACCGGGTCTGATGGAGGCCATGCAACGCGAGCACCGCGTCATGCTGGCGGGCCCCACCACCTTGCTGGCCACGCTCAACAGCTTGCAGATGGGGTTTCGCACGTTGGCGCTTGAGAAGCGCTCGTCAGAGGTCTGGCAGGTGCTGGGCGCGGTCAAAACCGAATTCGCCAAGTTTGGCGATGTGCTGGCCAAGACGCGCAAGAAGCTCGATGAGGCCAGCAACACGATCTCGTCTGTTGAGACCCGAACCCGTGTCATGGGCCGCGCGCTCAAGCAAGTCGAAGCCATGCCTGACGGCCAGGCGCAAGCCCTGTTGCCCACCGATGCGCAGGGCTTGCTGACCGACGACGATCAGTGAGGGCAGCCCAATGCGCGCGCCCGGTCTGACTGCGCCTTGAGCGCTGCGCCAGCCAGTTGTTCCTCACGCAGGGTGGGCCAGCCGCCCATGTGTTTGCTCACCAAGGCGCTCAAGGCGCGGATCCACTCGGCTTGGTCGTTCAGGCAGGGGATGTAGGCGAACTGCTTGCCACCGCTGTGCAGGAAAGCCTCCTTGGCCTCCATGGCGATTTCTTCGAGCGTCTCGATGCAGTCGCCCACAAAGCCGGGGCAGATCACGTCGACGCTTTCGGTGCCTGACTTGGCCAGCTCGCGCAGTGTGGGTTCGGTGTAGGGCTGCAGCCACTTGGCGCGACCAAAGCGGCTCTGGAAGGTGACGACGTAGTCATCAGTTTGCAGCCCTAAGCGTTCGGCCAGCAAGCGCCCGGTCTTGAGGCATTCGCAGTGGTAGGGGTCACCCAGCACCAAGGTGCGGTGCGGCATGCCGTGAAAGCTCATCACCAGCTTGCGAGCCTTGCCATTGCGGGCCCAGTGCTGGCGCACGCTGTTGGCCAAGGCGTCGATGTAGCCTGCGTCGTCGTGGAAGCGGTTGATGTGGCGCAACTCGGGCAGGGTGCGCGTTTGCTGGCCCCAGGCAAAGACGTCGTCCATGACGCTGGCGGTGGTGGCGCCCGAGTACTGCGGGTACAGCGGCACCACCAAGATGCGGGTGACGCCTTCAGCGCGCATGGCCGAAAGTTGGGCAGCGATGCTGGGCTCTCCGTAGCGCATGGCGTGGCGCACGGTCACAACGTGTCCGGCTTCGCCCAGGTGGCCTTGCAGCAGGGTGCTTTGACGTTCGGTCCAGACGCGCAACGGCGAGCCTTCAGGCATCCAGATGCTGGCGTACTTGGCGGCCGACTTGGCAGGGCGCACGCGCAAGATGATGCCGTGCAAAATCGGCCACCACAGCAGGCGTGGGATCTCGACCACGCGCGTGTCGCTCAAAAACTGCCCGAGGTAGCGCCTCAAGGCTGGCGCGGTTGGCGCTTGTGGCGTGCCCAAGTTGACCAGCAAAACGCCAGTGCGGGGAGTTTGTCCGTGTTGGAAGGCCGGTTCAGGTTTGACGCTCATGGGGCGGTATTGTCGCGTCGATCGGCCAACCCACACAGCTCTGTGGTCACTTGCACGATGTCGATGGGCTTGGTCCAGTAGCCACTGAAACCTGCGGCCTTGGCGCGGGCCAGGTCTTCGGGCATGGCATCGGCCGAGCACATGTAAGCCGGCACATCTGCAAGCCCTGGCAAGGTGCGCAAGACCTCGAGCACTTGAAAGCCCGACATGCCTGGCAAATGCGCATCGAGCACCAACACCTCGGGTGCCGAGGCTCGCGCCATCTCCAGCGCCATTTCGCCGTCTTCCGCCACCGTGAGGTCAATTTGGGCGTAAGGCCTCATGGCCTCTTCGAAGAGCATGGCATTGATGCGGTTGTCTTCGACATAAAGCACACGCAGTGGTGGCAATGTGGGCGCTTGGCTCAAGGGCATGGTCATGTGCGTTGACAACCGGCGATCCGGAGGTGGGGTCTTGGCCTGTGGCTCCAAGGAGGTGTGGGCGATCTCGCCAATGCGCGGCAGGGTGATGTGCACACGGGTGCCTGCACCAGGCTGGCTCCTGATCACCATGCATCCGTTCATGGCTTCAATCAAAGACCGAGTGATGATAAGGCCCAAGCCCGTACCCTCGATGTTCGAGGTTTCACGGCCAAGGCGCTCGAAGGGCTGATACAGGCGGCTGAGTTGCTGAGCGGTCATGCCAGGCCCTGTGTCTTCAATGACGAGGCTCAGGCCACGCGGAAGTGTTGCATCGACCGACAGCCGCACGGTGCCACCGTCGCGGTTGTATTTGATCGCGTTGGAGCCGATGTTCATGATGACCTGGCGCAGGCGCTGTCGGTCGGCCACCACGTGCCACTCGCCATCGATGTGGTTGCTCAGTTCAATGTGGCGGGCGCCCGCCATGGGGTGCAGCATCGTGATGCACTGCATCACTTCATCGGCCAGCGCCAATGGCTCGAGCGTGAAGTTCAGCATGCCAGCTTCGACTTGCTGCAAATCGAGGACATCGTTGACCAGGCCCATCAGGTGTTGGCTGGCATGCCGAATTTGCGTCACGTAGCTCAGTTGGGTTGCGTCCTGATGTTGCCGCTCGAGTTGCAGTTGCAGCAGTTGGGCAAAGCCGTTGACGGCGTTGAGCGGCGTGCGAATTTCATGGCTCATGCGCGACAAAAACTCGGTCTTGGCCGCATTGGCGGCCTCGGCCGTTTGTTTCTCGCGCAAGGCGCGTTCGGCCATTTTGATGGGCGTGATGTCGGAGTGCGTGCCAACAATGCGCTGTGGTGATCCGTCGGCGCTGCGGCTCACCACCTTGCCGCGCGAGAGGATGTGCAGGTAGTGCCCATCGCGGTGCCGCATCCGGAACTCGCTTTGCAAGATGTCGGTGCCCAAGGCGCGGTAGCTGGTCATGGTCCCGGCCAGTGCGTCTCGGTCATCAGGGTGCGCCAGGCGAAAGATCTCGTCCAGCGAGTCTGCGACATCCTGGTCCCCGTAGCCCAGCATGCCTTTCCAGCGCGGCGAAAAGAACATCTGCTCGCGTGCGAGGTCCCAGTCCCACACGCCGTCGCCAGCGCCTTCGAGCGCAAACATCCAACGCTCTTCGCTGAGTTGCAAAGCTTGCTGAGCTTGGCGCTGCTGGGTGATGTCGCGCGTCAAGAACAAAATTTGCCCATCGGGCATGGGCGTCATGCGCGCTTCGAAATGGCGCTGCAGGCCGTCACCTGTGGCGAGCTTGTACTCCAACCACTTTGCCGTCCCATTGGCTCGGACTTCTTGCATGGCTGTGCGCTGAGCCAAGGCCTGGTCCGCCGGTAGGCCTGAGCCAAGCGGTTTGCCGCGAAGCTCGCCAAGCGGCCGCACTAACATGGGGTGGCCCTCATGGGCATCGACCACACAGTCATTGGCGTCGATCACGAACCAGAGATCGGGCAGCGCGCTGAGCACTGCGCTCAAGCGTGCGCGAGCTGCGAAAAGCACGTTTTGCTGCTCGGTCAGCAGCGCCGCGTCTCGTTTGCTTTGGGTGATGTCCATCGCAAAATGCACCACGCAGTCGTCGGGAAGCAGGTGGTCTTTGATCAGCAGCCAGCGGTCGTTGAAACGGGTTTCTTGCGGTGCGGCCATCTCGCGCAAGCGCATGCGCCACTGGCAGTAGTCTTGCTCTCGCCCGATCGCGTCGGGGTAATCGCCTCGGGCGATCAAAGCGCGCAAGATGGTGGGCCAGTGTTGATGGTGTTCATCGAACAGCGAGCCGACGTGGTCACGCCAAAGCTGGTTGGCCAAAAGCACCACACCGTGCGCATCGGTGATCATCACGCTGATCTGGAACGACTCGATCGCTTGGCGAAGCAGGTGGTCGGCGCGGCGAGCTTCGCGTTCAGCCTTGAACTGACGCGTCACATTGCGGCTGGCGCCGCGGTACCCCATGTACTCACCTTTGGCGCTGAACACGGGGGTGCCACTGATGCTGACCGTGAGCAAACCGCGTGGCGTCATGCGGTCGGCAATCACGTCAGAGAAAGGCTCGCGAGCCTCGAGCGCCTTCAAAAAACGCTGCCAGTCAGCTTGGGTGTCGTCGTCGCGTGGCCGCAAAAGCGTCGCGGCTTTCACCCCTATGCTTTCACCGGGGTTCACGCCAGTGTGTTGTTGGATGCTGGCCGAGACCCAGCGCAGAAGGCCATCTTTGTCGGTCTCCCAGAGCCAGTCACTCCCTGCCAGGCTGGCGGTTCTGACGCGGGCCTCCATGAGCCGAGCCCTTTGGGCTTGCAGCTGTGCACTGATCATGTGGGAGGCCGTTTGCGCCAGGTCCCTCAAGGACGACACCACTTCGTCCGTCCAGGCGCGTGGTTCCGTGTCGAAGGCACACAGCACGCCCAAGGTGTGCTCCTCAATGCGCAGTGGGATACCGGCGTAGCAGCGCACGTCTGGTGTCTGCGCGCCGTGGGCCGCACGTGGGTCTGTTGCCGCATCTTCGATGAGCACGTCTTGGTTTTGTGTCATGACCAGGTTGCACCATGAGCCAACTCGCTGAACGCGGCGCAGGGCAGCTTGCCCGCCAGACAGTGCCCACACCCATTGCTCGTCGATCAAATGGATGGCGGCGTTGCGACATCCCGTCATGGTCAACGCAAGTCGTGTCAGGGCGTCAAACGCAGGGGCTGATGGCGCATCCAGCAGTTTGGTTGCGCGCAACAAGGCGACGCGGTCTTGTTCGCTCTGAGGAGCGCTTGAGAGGGACATGCAGCGGCAAAGTGGGACGACTGAGCATGGACTCTAGCCCATCTGGGGTACGCCGCTCCCCCACGTCAACACTGAGGCAGTGTGTCCGAGAAGCTCAGTACCTCGAATTGCAGCTGTGTGCCGGTCGGGTCGGTCAGGGGGGCGCCCAGGCTGATCACGCCGCTGCCGTGCAGCGTGCAGGTGCCGCGTCGCAAAGTCAGTACCTGATCGTCGTGGTCAAACTTGACGTAGGTGCCGTTGTAGCTCTGGTCGCTGAGGTAGATGTGCCCGCTGTGCGATTCGATTCGCACATGCGATCGGGAGACGCGCGAGTCGCTCACGCAAAAAGACGCCTGGGGGCTTCGGCCCAGGCTCACGGGCATCTGGGCTGTTGAGAAGATGCGCTCGGTGCTCAGCCACTGCAGGCGCACGCCATCGGGCATGTCGGTGGCGCCACCGTCCATGAGCATGGTCGACTGCGTGTCGCCGAAGCGACGACCCTCCATGCGCAGCACGGCCACGGGCTCTTTGCGGCCGCGCAGGTGCAGCTTGTCGATGCTGCGAAAGCGTTCGTGTTGGTCGCTTGGCAACTCGCGCAGCAGTTGAGCCGTGGTCAGGGTCTCGTTGTCGCCGGCCAGGTCAAGCAAACGCGCAGCGACATTGACGGCATCGCCAAAGCAGTCTCCCTCGACCTCGACCATCTCGCCCCAGGCCACGGCCACCTTGAGCTTGATGGCAGCCGACTTGATGGGCACGCCATCGGCCACCGGGGTGATGCGGTCCAGGGCATCTTGAAGGCTGTCAGCAGACTCGACGGCGCGCTCGGCGTCGTCGTAGACCGCCATCAAGCCGTCGCCGAGCGTCTTGACGACGCGTCCGCCCGAACGGGCAACGATCTGCCCGAGCATGGCCAGGCTGTGCGTGACGACCGTGGCCGCCTCGTTGTTGCCGAGCTTGAGATAGAGCGCCGTGCTGCCCCGCAGGTCAGCGAAGAGGATGGCGCGTTCCTTGGTGGTGCCCATGGGTTGGGATCTTGATCCGAATCAGGCCGGTTTGGCGTGATGAATTGCACACCTTTGGTCATGGTTTTGTGCGTTGACCATGAAAAAACCCGGCGCTGGGCCGGGCTCTCACGCTGGGTGCGACCGTTGAAGGCCGCCCAGAATCACAGATTGTCGAGGTAGGTACGCAGCTTGTCCGAGCGCGAAGGGTGCTTGAGCTTGCGGATGGCCTTGGCTTCGATCTGGCGGATGCGCTCGCGGGTGACGTCGAACTGCTTGCCGACTTCTTCCAGCGTGTGGTCAGTCGACATTTCGATGCCGAAACGCATGCGCAGCACCTTGGCTTCACGTGGCGTGAGGCTGTCCAGGATGTCCTTGACCACGTCGCGCAGACCCGCTTGCATCGCAGCCTCAATCGGCGCGGTGTTGTTGGTGTCTTCGATGAAGTCGCCCAGGTG
>JAVLFO010000034.1:0-2324 GCA_046052805.1 Aquabacterium sp.
GAGTTCGTCGGCAGCGTCAGATGTGTATAAGAGACAGGTCAGAAATCGCCCTGTTCGTGCACTCTACCGGCACCGGTCCTTTCATGTGGAAGCCCTTCTTGGCCGACACCCCCGAGCACATCACGGCACTCACGCCCACCAACCGTGGCTATTCGCCCACCGATTTGCTGGCGCGTGGCACCCCATTTTGTTTGGCCGACGAGGTCGCGCACCTGATCGCCCAGATCCCCGAGGGCACGACGGGGCTGCATTTGGTGGCGCACTCTTACGGCGGCTTGGCGGCCTTGGCGTTGGCCCAAACGGTGAAGCTGCCCGTGCGCTCGATCTGGCTTTACGAGCCGGTTTTGTTTGCCCCCTTGCGCGCGGCGCAGGCCAGCTTGTCACCCCAGGTGGCCGCCGATGTCGCGTTGCTGTTTGAAGACCCACGGTTTTTGATGGACGAGGCCACTGGCGGCGATGCGACCTGGTTGGCGCGTTTTGTGGACTACTGGAACGAGCCAGGCACCTGGGCCTCCATGACCGACAAGGCCAAGTTCATGGCGCAAATGGTGGGCTGGAAGATGTTCCAGGAAGTGCGTGCGGTGTCGACCGAAGCGAAGGCCTTTGAGCAATACGCCTTGCAAGTCCCTTTGACCTTGGTGCATGGCGAAAAGACCACCGCCCCCGCCGCCGACATGGTGCGCCGTTTGGCGCAGGTCAATGCCCACGCGCACGTCGAAGTACTCAGTGGTGCCGGTCACATGGGCGTGCTGCACGCCCCCGAGGCGGTGCGAGCCACGCTGCGTGAGCACTGGTCGCGATTGCCATCGGCTTGACGCGTGGCTGCCTGCGCGCAAGCATCCCCTCAATGGACGATGCCGCACAACCTGAGTCGTCCGAAAAACAACGTGGAATCGGCTTGACAGGTTTTGCCTGAGGCGCAGAACATGTGGTGGTTTTAACGACCCACAGCAGGTACCGTGGAACAAGCCTTGTCATTCCTCAATCGCAACGGCTACATTCCCCACGGGTATTGTTTGACGTGGCAGCCTGAACTGTTGTGGACGATGGTGGGGGCCGATCTGATGATCGCGCTCGCCTATTTTTCGATCCCCGTCGCGCTGTGGCACTTTGTGCGCCGCCGCGGGCAGTCGTCGCTCAATGGCGTGGCGTGGTTGTTTTGCGCGTTCATCGCGGCCTGCGGCATCACCCACGTGATGGATGTCTGGACCATCTGGCGGCCCGACTACGGTTGGCTGGCCATTGCCAAGGCGCTCACGGCCGTGGCCTCGGTGGCGACCACCGTGATGATGTGGAAGCTCATGCCGAGCGCTTTGAAAATCCCGACGGTAGAGCAGTTGCAGTCGGTGATCGGTGCCTTGGAAGCCGAGGTTGTACAGCGTCGTGCCGCCGAGGCCAACTTGGCGCAGGCCCAGCAGGCCTTGGTGATCACGCTGGCCAGTGTGGGCGGTGGGTACATCGCGACCGACCGAGACGGGCGCATCTTGACAATGAACGCCCTGGCCGAGTCGGTGACGGGTTGTCAGGAGGGGCATGCCAGCGGGCGCTTGCTGGCCGAGGTGCTGGTAACCGAGGGCGACAGCACGGGCTTGTCGTTCCAGAACCCTGTCGATGGCTTGATCGCCGCCGGGACCACCCTGGACAAGGCCCATCAGGTTTCGGTGGTGTCTGCCCAGGGCACCCGCGCCGAATTGGAGTTCAAAGCCGCTTTGACCTTTGATGCCGATGGCCAGGTGCGAGGCATGGTCATGGTCTTCCGTGACATGACCCGCATCAATGAAGCCGAAGCGCAAGCCAGCAAGCTGGCGGCCATCGTCGCTTCGTCGCAAGACGCCATCATTGGCAAGACCTTGGACGGCCGCATCACGAGTTGGAACCAAGGCGCGTGCGCCATGTTTGGCTACGAGGCCGACGAGGTGCTGGGGCGTTCCATCCACATTCTGTCGCCCACGGACCGGCTGCTTGAGCAGCCGCACATCCTCAACGACCTGTCTCAGGGCTTGCGTGTTCCAGCGTTTGAGACCGTGCGGCGATGCAAAGACGGCCACTTGATCGATGTCTCCATCACCATTTCGCCGATCCGTGACGCTGCTGGGCGCATCGTGGGCGCGTCCAAGATCGCGCGAGACATCTCGCAGCGCCGCCAAGCCGAAGCCCTGCAGCTGAAAGGACAGCAACTGGAGGCAGAGAACCAGCAGATCCAGGAAGCCAACCGGCTCAAGAGCGAGTTCTTGGCCAACATGTCACACGAGTTGCGCACGCCCCTCAACGCCATCATTGGTTTTGCGGATTTGCTCCACGCAGGCACGGTGCCTGTGACGTCG
>JAVLFO010000035.1:0-2522 GCA_046052805.1 Aquabacterium sp.
GAGATGTGGATAAGAGACAGGGATAAGTCTACTGTCTGGTCTGCTCCTTTGGGTGTTTTGGTGCGGGTGGACTTGGTTGCTGGCGGTTGTGCCGTCGAGTGCCTGAAGCGCCAGCTTTGATTGCCGGTCTCGACGATGTGGCAGTGATGGGTGAGCCGGTCCAGCAGTGCCGTGGTCATCTTGGCGTCGCCGAACACACTGGCCCATTCGGAGAACGACAGGTTGGTGGTGACCACGACGCTGGTGCGTTCGTATAGCTTGGACAGCAGGTGGAACAGCAAGGCGCCGCCGGCCTGACTGAAGGGCAGATAGCCCATCTCGTCGAGGATGACGAGATCGACGTACATGAGCCGGTGGGCCAATTGCCCGGCCTTGCCCAGCGCCTTCTCGGCCTCCAGTAAATTGACCAGCTCCACCGTCGAGAAGAAGCGCACCCGCTTGCCATGTGCACGGATGGCGTGCACGCCCAGACTGGTGGCCAGGTGTGTCTTGCCCGTGCCAGGTCCACCGACGAGCACCACGTTGTGGGCCGAGTCGATGAACTTGAGCTCGTGCAGGTGACGCACCAGCACCTCGTCCACCTGGGCCTGATCAAAGACAAAGCCTGCCAGGTCGCGGTGGTGAGGGAACCGGGCCACCCGCATCTGATAGGCCATGGAGCGCACTTCCCGGTGTGCGCCCTCGGCCTTGATGAGCTGATGCAACAGGGCTTCGTGGTCGAGCGACTTGAGCCGGGCGATGCCCAGCAGTTCCGGCCAGGCACTGGCCATGCCGTGCAGGCTCAAGCCCTTGAGGCTGGCGGCGATGTCATTGGACATGGTCATCCTCCTGAGGGTGGCGCAGGCGGTCATAGCGCGACACGTCCGCCTGAGGCGGCTCCTGCAGCGTCAGTGAAGGCTCGGCGGTGTCAGGCAGGCTTTGCACAGCTTGGGGTTCCTTGAGCCTGGCCAGCACGTTGAGCACATGGTCGGCGCTCACGCGGCCCGATTGCAGCGCCAGCTCCACGGCCACCAGCACGTCATCGAGCCCGTGCAGGGTGATGGCCATGAGCACCTGAGCCATGACGCGGTCGCCGCCAGGGTGGCGCAGCAGGTGCGCTTGCAGATGCTGCAAGGCCTCGGGCATGGTCTTGAAGGGGGCGCCGTTGCGCAAGGCGCCGGGCTTGCGCTCCAGCAAGCTGACGTAGTGGCGCCAGTCGTACAAGGTCTTCCCTCGCTCGAAGCTGCGCGGCAGGCTCACCGGCTGTTCTGGCGCCTCAGCGATGGGGCCGACCACCACCAGGCGGTCGGGATAGGCGCGCACGCTGACACTGGCGTGAGCCCATTCGCACGGCACGCTGTAGCGGTTGCGCTGGTAATGGATCAGCGAGGTGGCCGTCACCCTGGCCATCTGTTCGACATAGCCGTCGAAGGGGGCGGGGTTGGGCATCAGGTGCGTCTGCTCTTGCTGCCAGACGTCGGCGATGGTCAGCTCTGGCCACTCGGGGTGCGGCAACGCGTGCCAGGCATCCAGACAGGCCTGGTGCAGCCAAGCGTTGAGGCTGTCCAGGTCGGGCCAACGGCGTTCGGCCGCCTCCATCCAGATGCCGCGCCGGCGGTCCTGTACGTTCTTCTCGACAATGCCCTTCTCCCAGCCAGCGGCGCGGTTGCAGAACTCAGGCTCGAACAGGTAGTGGCCGGTCATGGCCTCGAAGCGCGCATTGACCGTGCGGCTCTTGCCCTGGCCCACCTTGTCGACGGCAGTCTTCATGTTGTCGTAGATGCCGCGGCGTGGCACGCCACCAAAGGCAGCAAAGGCCCGAGCGTGGGCGTCAAACAGCATCTCGTGGGCCTGGCTGAAGTAAGCGGTCATCATGAAGGCGCGGCTGGCCGCCAGCTTGGTGTGCGCGGCCTCCAGGCGTTTGCGCATGCCGCCCACAAACAGGTACTCGCAGCTCCAGTCGAACTGGAAGGCCTCGCCCATCTCGAAGCTCATGGGCACGAAGGCCATGCGGGTGGGGGCGTCGGACTGCGCCTGCTGCCAGCGCTTGGCAAATTCATAGACCGGGCCACGACTGCCGGGGTAACCCATGGCCTGCAGCGCCCGGAACATGGCCTTGACGCCTCGGCGCTCGCGCTTGTTGCGGTGGCTGTCGGCCTTCAGCCAGGTGGCCAGCTGATCCTTGTAAGGATCGAGGACGCTGGGGATGGATGCCCGCTTGGGGTAACGGGGCTCGACCATCTCGTCGACTTGTAGCCACTTGGTGGCTGTGTTGCGAGAGATGCCCAGCCTGCGGCAGGCTTCGCGCACGCTCAGGTAGTCCCGGTGGACCATGCGGCGCAACTTGCTCAATGTGCTCACGTTGATCACTCCTGTACCCCGCTGCTGCAAAAAGCAGCAGGGTAGGTGGATAACGTGGCTCAAAATTGGACGTGACGGACGCCCTTCAGTGGCTCAGTTTTGCTCGTGATTCAACACAATGCGGAATTTGGCTTGAGGTTGACGCACTCGACCCTAGTTGCTCGGCTTGCGCTTCTTGCTGG
>JAVLFO010000036.1:0-2732 GCA_046052805.1 Aquabacterium sp.
ACACTCGACTAGTCGTCGGCAGCGTCAGATGTGTATAAGAGACAGAGCCAGGCGATGCGGGTGGTCAGCACGCGCGTCTTGCCCGAGCCCGCGCCCGCCAAAATCAAAGCAGGGCCCGGGGGCGCAGTGACGGCGGCCAATTGCTCAGGGTTGAGCCCAGCCAACATGGGCGATGAGGCGGCAAGGGGCATAGAACCAGGGGGAGCAAAGGGCGTCGTCATGCGCAAATTGTAGGCGTCTGCCCCTGTCCAGGCAGGTGCCAGCAGCGATAAGCTGCCAGGTGCACACCCGCCTCGACATCCACCCTTGCGCACCACACCCACACCATGCACATCCTGCCCATCTACGCGGCCATCTTGGCCCTGCTGTTCGTTTACCTGAGCTTTCGTACCATCGGACTGCGCCGGCGGCTGCAAATTGGCATCGGCCACAGCGAGAACCCACAGATGCTGCGGGCCATGCGTGTGCACGCCAACTTCGCGGAGTACGCCCCCTTGGCCCTGCTGCTGATCGCGATGGTTGAGGCGCAAGGGGCGGCCAGCTGGCTGGTTCATGGTCTCGGCGGGCTGCTGACCCTGGGTCGATTGCTGCACGCCTACGGCGTGAGCCAAGTCAATGAGCGCTTCATCTTCCGTGTCTCGGGCATGGTGATGACCTTCAACACCTTGATCATCGCGGCCATTTACCTCTTGCTCGCCTTGGTGTTCAAGGCGTTCTGATCGGTGCGCGAAGCTGCCACAAGACCAAGCCACATCGCGCCATGCGCAGCACCTGACGTGGGCGCCAGACCAGCAGCGCAGCGGCCACGGCAGCCGATGCCAAGGGGTGCATGCTCATCCAGCGGCCACCCGCGCGGGTGCGCTCGGCCACGGCATGAACCGGCGCCCACACCTGGGTGAGTTGCTGCGACAAGCTCAGGCGCAGCAAGGCGCTTTCAGCGTGCAGCAACCGTTTGCGCGTGGCGAGGTCATTGACAGCAGCATGCCGAGTCATCACGGATGCTCCTGAGCACCACGGGGTGCTGCAGCCAAGGTGCTGCGGTCAGCGTCTAACTCGGCCATGGTGGCGCTCAACAAGCCCGCGCCGCCCGCCATCCATGCGCGGGCCTGGCAGATGGCCAAAACGCACAAGGCAGTGAAGCCGGCGCTGATCAAACCGAGCGCCAAAACGCGGTGGGTGTCCCAGAACAGCACGGTGACAAAGGCCGCCGCGCACACCAAGGCCACGCTGCCCATCAACACGCCCACGGCACCCCAGGCCAGAACGGCCAAAACGCGCGTGCGCTCTTCTTCCAAGTCAAGCGCCAGCAAGGCCATCCGGTTGTGCAAGATGGCAGACAGCGTGGCGCATAGCCCTTGCAATGAGGCGCCCAAACCACCAAGAGGCTGACTCATGCAAGCCCCGCGTGCATCAGCGACGTCCAATCAACATGCCCAACAGCAAGCCCACGCCAGCGGCCACGCCAATCGATTTCCAGGGGTTGTCGTGCACATAGCCATCGGTGGCCTTGGCAGCAGCCTTGGCCTTGTCGACCACGGCCACTTGCGCATCGTGCAAACCCGTTTTGGCCTGCGCCAGACTGGCTTGCACGCGTTGGCGTAAGTCAGCGACAGGGCCGCTGGGGTCGCCCGCCGTGGCGCTCAGCAAGGCTTCAGCGTCGGCCAGCACCAGTTGCAGGTCAGACATCAATTTGTCGGTATGGGAGAGTGTGCTCATGGCAAATCCTTCAAGGCAATGCAAACAACAACAAAGGTTCAGTGAATCACCAACAGGGGCAATTGGCTGTGCGCCAGCACACTCTTGGTCAGCGAGCCATGGATCAAGGCGTCCAGCCCATGGCGACCGTGGGAAGCCATGACGATCAGGTCGCAAGCGCACTTGGCGGCCATGTCCACAATCGCCTGCTGAACGTCGTCGGTGATGACGAACTGCCCTTCAAACGACACGCCCGCCTTGCGCGCCCGCGCACCGTAAGCCTCCAGCAACTCGCGGGCATGGGCCTCGCAACGCTTGTCATGATCTTGGTAGGTGGACACGTCATAGGCCACCGCCGCTTGCTCAACCACCAACAAAGGCAGCGGCGGCTCGGCGGTGAACGCTGTGATCGACGCGCCCAGCATCTTGGCCAGGCCAATGCTGGTGTCCATGGCTTTGTCTGACAAGGCACTGCCGTCGACCGGCACCAACAAATGTTCGTACATGACGACCTCCAATCGCTCGGTGTTGAGGGGCTCACTTCGCGCCCTGACGCGGTCCATCGTAGACCTCTGCCCTGCCAGCGCCAAGCCCCTAGAACGGCGCTCCCACAGGTGATTCACAAGGCCTTGATCCACCTCATGCACGGCGCAGTTCAAAGACACCGCCACAGCAGAGCGCACGCACCTGCGCCAAGACCTAAAATCACGGGTTCTCGCTGAGACTGCTGCGCCCTCCGGCGCCGCCCGCGTGCCCCACACCATGACCGAACTCGCCAAATCTTTCGACCCCGCGCCCATTGAAGCCAAGTACGGCCCCCTGTGGGAGGCGCGCGGCCTGTACAAGCCCACGCTCGACGCGTCCAAGCCCTCGTTCAGCATCCAGCTGCCGCCCCCCAACGTGACCGGCACGCTGCACATGGGCCACGCCTTCAACCAGACCATCATGGACAGCCTGACCCGCTACCACCGCATGGCCGGGTTCAACACGGTCTGGGTGCTGTCTCTTATACACATCTGACGCTGCCGACGAACTCT
>JAVLFO010000037.1:0-2064 GCA_046052805.1 Aquabacterium sp.
ACACCAGAAGAACAGCGCGAGGTTGAGGCCCTGCAAGAGCTGGCCCTGGCCCTCAAAGCCATCGCAGATGACCCCAGCGCCAACAGCTTCAGCAAATACCAGCGCTTGCTGACCCAACTGCAATCTGATGAATTTGGCTGGCAGGTCAACAACGCGGGTGACCGCCTGGTGATTTTTTCTGAGCGCGTCGAAACCCTGCACTGGCTGCAAAAACAGCTTAGCCAGGACTTGAAGCTCAAGCCCAACCAGGTGGCTGTGCTGCACGGCACCATGGCCGACACTGAGCAGCAAGAGCTGGTGGATCGCTTTGGCCGCCTGGACGACCCCATCCGCGTGTTGCTGTGTTCTGACGTGGCCAGCGAAGGCCTGAACCTGCACTACTTCTGCCACCGCCTGGTGCACTTTGACCTGCCCTGGTCGCTGATGGTCTTCCAGCAGCGCAATGGCCGGGTCGACCGCTATGGACAGAAGCACCAGCCCCAGATCGTGTACCTGTTCACTGAGTCGGTGAACGAGAAGGTCAGGGGCGATCTGCGCATCCTTGAAATCCTGCAAGCCAAAGACGAGCAGGCCTACGTGAACCTGGGTGACCCGTCCGCCTTCCTCAATGTCTACGACCCTGAAAAAGAGGCCGACAAGGTCTCAGGCTTCATGGCCCAAGGCCTCAAGCCCGAAGAGGTCGAAGCACAGATGGACCAGGCTGCGGCCAGTGACGACGACAACGAGGGCGACTGGATGCTGCAGCTCTTCGGTGGCGAGCCCACGGCACCCACGGTCAGCAGCGTGGAGCAGGTCCAAGCTCCAGCCTCGCTGTTTGATGGTGATTACCACTACGTCAAAACCGCGCTCACCCAGTTGAACCAGGGCCAGACCCTGTGCCAGTGGGCCCCGCAAGATGCCGAGCAGATCATTGCCCTCACGGCACCGCGTGACCTGCAAGAGCGCCTCAAGCAACTGCCCCGTGAAGTGCAGGCCGACAACGATCACTACTCGCTGTGCGCCAACCCACAGCGCATGGCTGCTGCCATTGAAACCGCCCGCCAGGCCCGCGCTGAAGAAGACACCTGGCCCCAGTTGCACTACCTGTGGCCCCAGCACCCCATCATGGAGTGGCTGGGCGACCGGGTGCTCACCCACTTTGGCCGCCACAAGGCGCCGCTGTTGCAAAGCCTGAAGCTGGCACCCAGCGAGCAGGCCTTCATCCTGATGAGCCTGGTCCCCAACCGCAAGGGCCAACCCCTCTTGGTGGAGTGGCAGGTGGCTTGCCGCACCGGCACCCAGCCCTTTGTGCTGGAACCGTTTGACGCCTTTGTTCAGCGCGCTGGCATCAAGGCGGGTGGCATGCCCAACCGGGGCCAAACGGATGAGCTGGCCACCGCACAAGCCCACATGCAACAAGCCCTGCCGCAAGCCGTGGTGGCCATGCACGCCCACATGGTTCAGCGCCAACAGGCATTTGCGGCTCATTTGAGCCAACGCCTGGAAGGCACCCTGGCTGAACTGCAACGCCTGCAAGGCGCACAAATGCAGCAGCTTGAGCTGGACCTGGCCAAGCAGCTTGAGACCGTGAAACGCGGCCGCTTTGAGCAGCGCAGCGAACAGATCAACCGAGTGTTTGACGACTACCGCCAATGGGTGCAAGACACCCTCACCACCGAGCCGCAGCCCTGGATCCAGGTGCTGGCCGCCGTGTGCCACCCCCAAGGCCAACTTGACCAGGTGGGAGCCTGACCCATGCCCATTCTCGAAGCCGTTCAAACCTTCGCGGGCATTGCCAACGAAAACGAGTTTTACAGCCACCACTATCTGGCTGAAGTGTTCAAGGGCGACATCAAAGACCGCCTGAGCACCTGGGAAGCCGAGGAAGCCCAGCATCCTGGTGATGAAGCCCATCGCGCACCCAACAAGCGCCTGCAAGCTTGGGCCCAACGCTGGTTCTCACTGCGCGGCCAGGCCCAACGCGGGCGTGACGAGCACGAGCGTTGGCAAGCCTTCATGCAGATCCAGGCCGGGCTGCTCCAAGCCCTGGGCTACCCAGAACCGCCACGCACGCTCACGCTGCAA
>JAVLFO010000038.1:0-4624 GCA_046052805.1 Aquabacterium sp.
AAAAATAGAGTTCAAAAAAGAAAGCTCGAGAAAAGAGGAGGATTTTCGAAAAAAAGGGTGAAACTTTCAAAACATTCGAGAGAAAAAGGAAAGAAGAAGCCGTTCGAAAAAACGACAAAGGAAAAAAGAAAGATGTTGAAAATCTATCAAGTTATTCAAAGAGATGCACCAAGACCATGGCAAATGGGATTCCAAGATCCAGCAACACCAATTGCGGAAGGGATTATTCGATTCCATCATGATTTGATGTTTGTATTGATCTTTGTATCGGTATTCGTGGCTTGGATGATGTCACGATGTGTAAGACATTTCCATCAAGGAGTGAACCGAACACCAAGTGATGTGGTACACGGAACAGTGATTGAAGTAGTATGGACAAGAATTCCAGCAAGAATCTTGGTGAGAATTGCAGTCCCATCATTTGCATTGCTATACTCAGTAGATGAAAGAACAGACCCAGCGTTGACAGTGAAAATTGTTGGACACCAATGGTACTGGTCATATGAGTATTCAGACTATGTAGAAGGAAAAGAAGGAACCGGAAGAGCTTTCGATTCATATATGTTGCCAGATGATGAATTGACAACAGGACAATTGCGATTGTTGGAAGTGGATCATCGATTGGTAAGACCAATTGATACACATATCCGAAGAATTGTAACAGCTGCGGACGTGTTGCATTCATGGACAATTCCATCATTCGGAGTGAAAATTGACGCATGCCCAGGACGATTGAACCAAGTATCAAGATTCATTACACGACCAGGGGTATTCTACGGACAATGTTCAGAAATTTGTGGGGTGAACCACGGATTTATGCCAATTGCAGTAGAAGCAATGTCATTGGGAGACTACTTGACATGGATTACAGAAGCGAGCGAGTAACGAAAGGACCGCATGTAGAAGGAAGACAGGGAGTAGAAAAGCAAAGGAAAGAAAAAGAAAAAGGGTGAATAGTTTAATGGTAGAACTGCGATCTCCAAAGTCGTTAGTGAGAGTTCGATTCCCTCTTCACCTGTATGAAGAAACGGTTTGAATCGAAGTGAGAGCTACATAGGAAAAGTCAAGTGAAGATCTTTCAAAAGAGAAAACGAACGGTTTGGAGACAGTCCGTTTGAATGAAAGTGGAAAGATTGAAAAGACACAATGAGAGCAAACGAAAGAAGAGAAAACGAATGGAATCAAATCCAGATCGTTGAATTCAAACAAATAAAACAAACAAGAACAAATCAAAATGGCAATGAATAATAGCGGAGTAGGAGAAGTGAAATCATCAGCATTGTATACATGGGTATCACGATGGATCTTTTCAACAAACCATAAGGATATTGGAACCTTGTATATGATTTTTGGAACATTGTCAGGAGTGGTGGGAACAACATTGTCAGTGTGGATGCGAAGAGAGTTGGCAGCACCAGGAGTACAAGCGTTGTCAGGAAATCATCAATTGTATAACGTAATGGTAACAGCACATGCGTTTATTATGATTTTCTTCTTTGTGATGCCATTCCTAATTGGAGGATTCGGGAACTGGTTCGTTCCAAGAATGTTGGGAGCACCAGATATGGCATTCCCACGATTGAACAACATTTCATTTTGGTTGTTGCCACCAGCACTATTGATGTTGGTATCATCATCATTGGTAGAAGCAGGAGCAGGAACAGGATGGACAGTGTATCCACCATTGTCATCAGTAGAAGCACATAGTGGACCATCAGTAGACTTGGCGATCTTCTCATTGCACTTGGCAGGGGCATCGTCAATTTTGGGTGCGATTAACTTCATTACAACCATTATGAATATGCGAGCACCAGGAAGAACAATGCACCGATTGCCATTGTTCTGCTGGGCAGTAAGAATTACAGCGGTGTTGTTGTTGTTGTCATTGCCAGTACTAGCAGGGGCAATTACAATGTTGTTGACAGACCGAAACTTCAACACATCATTCTTTGATCCAGCCGGAGGGGGAGATCCAGTGTTGTACCAACACTTGTTCTGGTTCTTCGGACATCCAGAAGTGTATATTTTGATTTTGCCAGGATTCGGAATTATTTCACAAGTCGTGACAGTATTTTCACGAAAACAAACCTTCGGATATTTGGGGATGGTATATGCAATGATGTCAATTGGGGTATTGGGATTCATTGTATGGGCACACCACATGTATACAGTTGGGATGGATTGTGATACACGAGCATACTTCACAGCAGCAACAATGATTATTGCTGTCCCAACAGGGATTAAAATCTTCTCATGGTTGGCAACAATGTGGGGAGGATCAATTAGCTTGGACGCGCCAATGAGATTCACAAGAGGATTCCTGGTGTTGTTTACAATTGGAGGAGTAACAGGAGTGGCATGTTCAAACTGTGGATTGGATATTGCATTGCATGATACATATTATGTAGTTGCACACTTCCACTACGTATTGTCAATGGGAGTAGTCTTCTCAGTGTTTGCAGGATTCTACTACTGGTTCCCAAAAATTACAGGACGAATGTATTCAGAAGCGAGAGCACAAGTTCACTTCGTAACCATGTTTATTGGGGTAAACAGAACATTCTTCCCAATGCACTTCTTGGGATTGGCCGGAATGCCACGACGAGTACCAGACTATCCAGATGCGTTCGCAGGATGGAACTTGGTAGCGACATTCGGATCAACCATTTCAGCATTCTCAGCAAGATTGTTCAGATATGTTTTGTATACAGGGATGTTGTACGGAGCGAAAGCAGGACACAACCCATGGTGCCGAACAGAAGCGTATAGAAAAGCGCAAGGACAAGCGAGAGCGAAATACTAATCAAGGAAGGAGAGAATAAAAAAAAGAAAAAAAAAGGGCGAGTAGCTCAATTGGTAGAGCGTGCCGTTGATAATGGCAAGGCAGTTGGTTCAAAGCCAACCTCGCCTAGATTCGATCGGATAAGAAAGTCGAATCGAATCAAAACTTGTGAATCGAGTCAAGTTAAAGTGGAAAAAAAGAAAGATTGAAGAGGAGAAAAAATGAGTGGAGTAAACAATCAGAGAAGAAAAGCCTTGGGTGCATATACGACCAACAAACAAAGAACTGAAATCCTAGTAGATGTGGATCAATTGTACACAAGAATGATGGTATGTCGAGATCATACAGGATTGCAATTTAAAATTTTGACAGATCTAACAGCAGTGGATTATCCAGAACGAGCTCAACGATTCGAAGTGGTGTACAACAGACTAAGCGTACGATATGGAGTCCGATTGTTGGTGAAAGTACGAGTAGATGAGTTGCAAGCAGTACCGTCAAGAACCAGTAGATATAAATCAGCGAACTGGATGGAACGAGAAAGATGGGATATGTTTGGAGTTGGTGTAGAAGGACATCCAGATCTACGACGAATTTTGACAGATTATGGGTTTGAAGGACATCCAATGCGAAAAGATTTCCCATTGACAGGTTATACAGAGGTACGATATGATGAAGCAGCAAAACGAGTAGTAAGTGAACCAGTGGAGTTGAGCCAAGAGTTCCGAGCATTTGAATATGGTAACCCGTGGCGACAACAATAAGAGAAAAAAGACATCCGTCTTGGAAACGAAGGCAAGATGAGGAGAAATGAAAAACAAGAAACACGTAGAAACGAAAGCATGACTTGGATCAAAAGCAAGTGTATCGGAGTTTCAAAAGAGGAAAAGAAAAAAAGAAAATGAGATATGATCACTATCAACGAGTTGTAAAGTGGGATTTGCTCCAACGATTCCCAGAACTTCAGCACGGAAATCATGTACCAAAAGTGAAAAAAGTGACAAGAATGTGGAGTTTGATCGGTTTGGGGTTCCAACCACAATCTGTACCAGCTGCATGGACAGCATTGGATTTGATGACTGGCCAAAAACCAGTGATTGTGTATACAAAAAAGTCGGTTGCACAAAGACGATTGAAAGAAGGAGATCCAATTGGATGTCAAGTGACAAGAACAGGGAAACATGCATATAGTAGAAGGGAACAATGGCTAGTGAGAGTCTTTCCAGAAATGCGACCATTTAGTGGATTCCAAGTAAAACAAGGAGAGAACAGTAGAAAAACAACAGGTATTGTGGATGAGCGAGGACAATTGACTTTTCATATGGAACAACCAGGTGTGATTCCAGCAAGAGCATCTTACTACGAATCTTATTTCCAATTGGTAGTTGGTTCAAGTGGAAATCATGTGGGAGGAAGATACAGATCAGTTCATACAACCGCACAAAATAAAGAACAAGGAATTGCATTGATGGAAGGAAGACGATTCCCAATTTGCTCAGAAAATTAAAACAAAATCTTGATAAGTGGAAAGTGTCCAAGGGGGTACCCTGAGACAATTCCACTTTATTGTATAATCTCTGTGAGGAGGAGATGATCGAAAAACAATATATCTCTATGAAAAAGAGAGATTTGGAAAAAAAGAAAAGAAAAAAAAGATGCGAAATCGAAGAAAAAGAGTTCGAAGAATGGATGGAAGTGTATATTTGATGAATCCAAAACGAGATTTGTGGAAATCACGAAGAGTGGGTGTAAATAGAACAATTCAAGGATCGAGAGATTGGACAAAACAAAATGTATGGACTGTCTCTTATACACATCTGACGCTGCCGACGAATAGCCTTG
>JAVLFO010000039.1:0-9645 GCA_046052805.1 Aquabacterium sp.
TCAGCGCATGGCATGCCAGCGCCGCCGGCGCCAAGGCACGGGCCAGCCCAAGGTCACCGCAGGCTTCGCCCACACGGGCCACCTGCGTCATGGGGTCCAGGCCGGGCACGACCTCTTGGAGGGCTTCGAACAATTCGGCGGTGCGGCTGCCACGGTGGTCGGCATCAGAGACGACGTGCATGTTGGCGGCCGTGCCTTGCGACCAGGTACACACCTGGTTCAAGGCGGCGCTCAAGGCGCTGCAGCCAATGCGTCCTGCGGCGTCGGCAGATTTGTCTCGGCGGGTGCGGGCGGGCTGCCACAGCTGGATGGGAGGCTCGGGCAGCGCGTCCAGGTCGGGCCAGTGCGGACTGGCCAGCAAACAGGCGGCGGCCCCCTCGCCCGGCACGCATCCGCTCTGGTGCGCCCCGGTGAACAAAGCCCCCACCGACTGCATGTGCTCGATGTGGGTCTCGTGGACCTGGCTGTCAACCACCAGCAGCATCAGCAGCTCAGGGTGCGCCTGGCGTGACCATTGCACCAAGGTCTGGTCCAACTCGTCCCACAAGGCTTCAGGGTGCGGCAAGGGGTCGATGAGCCAGCGCACGCCGCGCGCGCCAGTCGCATCGGCCCAATCAAGCAAAGCACCACACTGGCTGCGCACCCAATCGATGGCGCCTTGGCGCTCCGGTGCCGACCACGTCGCCGGCAAAGCCAAGCGCACCGTCAGCTGGGGCGAACGCGCTCGCTCAGCCGCGGCTGCAGCGGGCGAGATGGGCGTGGCCACGCCCGACAGGTGGGCCTTCATCGACGGTGAACCGTCCGCTGAGACAGCCGCGCCCCGCTCGGTGCCGAGGCGGCCTTCAGGCACCAATGCAGCCACAGCGGTCAACATGTCACTCAAGGGGGCTTCGAGCAGCGCCAAAGACCGTCGCGCCACCTCGGTGACGCCGACGTAGGCGTCGCTCGACAACTCAGCATGGGCGTCCATCCAGTCGTCCATGTCCAGCTCGCTCACGCGCCCCGTGAACACCGGCATGCCGTCCAGGTCTTGCAAGACAGGGTCAAGGCCCGGGCGAGTCGTGCGCGCGGTCAAAGCCGTCCAAGCCGACGCGGCATCGGGCCCTGCCGGCAAAACAAGCGCCTCGGCCAAGACCCACGCGTAGGGCACGGGCGGTGCTGCGGCCGCGCCGGCCGAACCTGGCGCCAATGGGGCGGGCGCTTCACCGAGTCTTGATGCCGCTGGCTGCGCTGCCTGCGCCCGCAGCTTGGCAAGCGCCCACATGGCCCCCAGCCACACGGCTGCCAGCAAGACGGGCAAAAGCAAGAGCTGCAAGACGATGTCTTGCGTGCTGGCCACGTGAACCGTGGTTTGCCAACGCCAGATCGTGAACAACCAGACCACCACGCTGATGGCCAGCCAAACCCCTGCTGCTTTGAATACCTTGGTCATGCTGTGACTGCCTGCTGGCTGACCGTGCCCATGGCGGGCGACGATGTGGGCGAAAGCCCTGCGCTCATTGGCTGCTGGACACCGCCTGCGCCGAGATCAAAGTAGCGCCACAGGCGCACTTGTCACCATGGCGTGCAGCGGGCTGTCCGTCGATGACCATGGTCGGGTCGCCCGAGACAATCACCGACGTGCCGTGATAGCGGATCGGGCACGTCACCTGGTCGCCGACACGGGCGATGCGCTTGCCGTGCGTGTCGGTGGTACCCGAGGCGCCCACCACCGTGCCGCCGTGGTCGGTGGTGTCACCCAGGACGATGAATGGACGGCCCATGGCGTCGCGCTCCCTTTTGACTGATTTATGCATGGCGTCAGATCGAGCTGACGCGGGCGCAGTCTAAGGGCTGGGGCCGGGCCAAAGCCCCCCCTCCAAGGGGTGTCGCTGTTACCGACTGTGTCTGCCGCGCTCAGCGCGCGCGGGCGGCCATGGCGGCCTTGACACCACTTTTGCGCCACTCAGTGTGGCCAAGGTCCATCATTTGCCAGCGCCCGCCCCAAACCAAGCCCAGGCGCTCGGCCACCTGCCCGTAGAGCTGGTAGCCACGCATGGCCCACGGGTCTTTTTCAGAGATGAGCAACTTGCCGTTGCGCAAGAAAGCGCAATCGGCGGCCAGCCCGTACTGGTGGTAGCTCTGCCAGGCACCTGCCATCGTCACGCTGCTGCCTTTGGCCGCCAAGATGCTTTGCCTCTCAGGGCTGCGATAGCCCTCGAGCAAGGCCATGTCGTAGCCATGTTCTTCTTTCATGATCTTGAAGGCCAGCAGCAGGCGCTGCACGAACTCGGGGTCCATCTGTTCCCAGCGGCGATCGGCACTCGACAACATCGGGCGCACCACCTCCACATCGGCCGTGGCAAACACCTCAGGCGGCAGGGGTGGTGGGGCCACCAGGTGCTCACCTTGCAGCAGGCCGCTCACGACGGCATTGGCGGCATCGGGGGCATCGTCAAAGCCCTCCAGCGTGCGCGGGTGCCACCCACCCCACAGCAGCACCACGGCCACGGGCAAAGCCAGCACACCCAGGGTCAACACGACCCACACCCAACGCTGACGCCACCACGCTTGTGCCTGCCGAGCATGGCTCACGGCACCGCCGAGCCACAAAGCTTGCTGCCTATGGGCTTGGCGCCCCCACTGACCACCCGCTTGGCGCCCCAATGCCGTCCCGCGCGTCCAGACGCCTCGCAACTTGCCTCGCCAAGCCGGAAACACCACCAAGCCCAAGGCCACACAGCTCAGCAAAAAGTAAGACAGGACCGCGACGAGTTGCATGGTTTTGTAACGGTTGATTGCCAAGGCCGCCCGGCACGGGGGCGCCGGCGCGAGGCTTCGTAGAATGCGCCCATAAACACAAACTGAGGGAGTCAGGCTTGAGCCATGACCTGGGCCTGCCATTGGCACGCCAAACACCACCATCGCCGCAGGGCAAGCCCAGCCTGGACCGCCCCAGCCTTTTTGCTGCCGACGACACCAACGCCTCACAACTCGGCGACACGCAGCGCGTGCGGATTCTATCGACGCTGGAATCGAGTCGTCGCCCCCAACTCCCACCCTCACGACGTGCACGTCAAACCAAGCCCATGGGCTGGCTGGCCAAAGCCCTGATCGCACTGATGGCCACGGGAGGACTCGGCCTGTTGGCAGGCTTTGTGATGGTGATCCAACAGGGCAGCGTCACACGCAAGGCCCCTGCCACAAGCACAGCCGCAGCGACAACGCCGCTGCGGGTACCCGCACCTGCTGCTGGGCCAGCAGGCCCGTCCGCCTCCACAAGCGCGGGTGCGACCAGCGCCCTGCCCGTTGACCCCTTGCGCATCTTGAAGGGCTCATCGCCTGACGCAACACCTGGGGCCGCCATGATCGAGAACGTCTCGACACCCGCAGAGCCCGTTGCCAGCTTGCCCCCCCTTGCAACGCCAGCGCCGAGCCGGGCCACGCCTGCAGCGCTCAAAGAAGCGGCCAAGCCCAAGTTGCCCTCGCGCAAAGCCAGCGAGCCCACAGGCAAAGCGGTCATCCATGCCTCGCACCCCGGCAAAGAAGCGGGTGGCAGAGACGACGACGTCGCTCTGCTGGAGGCCATGTTTGCGCATGCGGGTCCACGCAAAGTGCCCACGTCGGCAGCAGACGACCTGCGCAAGCGCTGCGGCGCCTTGAGCGGCGACGCCGCCAACGCCTGCCGCGCCAAAGTGTGCGCACAACACCCTAAGTCGCAGCTTTGTCGCGATTGATCCAAGCCCATGGCGCGCCAGGGGTGCCCAGGTCTTGATAGCATTGTGGGTTATCCACCCTGGCATCGGAAGCCCCATGACCCAGCCCACTTTGCGCGCCGTTGACCTGCCGGCCGCCCAAGTCCCCGAAGCTGAGGGCGACGTCCACGGCGTGCCCGTGTCCATCAAGATCCGCGAACGCATCAAGGCCGCGCAACGGCGCTTCCATGCCAACGACAACATCTCTGAGTTCATCGAACCCGGCGAGCTGGAAAAGCTGCTGGACGAGGTCCAAGGCAAGATGGCTGGGGTGTTGTCCAGCTTGGTGATCGACACCGAAAGCGACCACAACACACAAGACACGGCCCGACGCGTGGCCAAGATGTACCTCAATGAAATCTTCCGCGGCAGGTACCAAGTGGCCCCCGCCGTGACGGAGTTCCCCAACGCAGAGCGCCTCAACGAGCTGATGATCGTGGGCCCCATCACCGTGCGCAGTGCCTGCTCACACCACCTCTGCCCCATCATGGGCAAGGTCTGGATCGGCGTGATGCCCAACGAGCATTCAAACCTGATCGGCCTGTCGAAGTACGCGCGCCTGATCGACTGGATCATGAGCCGTCCACAAATCCAAGAAGAGGCGGTCACGCAGGTGGCCGACCTGCTGCAGTCGCGCATGAACCCCGACGGCCTGGCCGTGGTGATGGAAGCCGATCACTTCTGCATGCACTGGCGCGGCGTCAAAGACGTGGACTCGAAAATGATCAACAGCGTGATGCGAGGTTCGTTCTTGAAAGACCCGAACCTGCGTCGTGAATTCCTCTCACTCGTCACCCACAAGAAGGGCTGAAGCCATGTTGGTTCGTTTGTTGTATGCCAGCCGCTCCGCCCAGGTCCTGACACCTGAAGTCATCGAGGACATCCTGGCTTCGTCGCGCAAGTCCAACCCCGCCTTGGGCGTCACGGGCTTGTTGTGCCACAGCGGTGACATCTTCATGCAGGTGCTCGAAGGTGGCCGTGATGCCGTCAGCCAGCTCTACAGCAAGATCAGCACCGACCCTCGCCACAAAGAAGTCGTGCTGCTGCATTTCGAAGAAATCACCGAGCGACGTTTCGCCGGCTGGACCATGGGCCAGGTCAACCTCACGCGGGTCAACCCCTCGATCTTGCTGAAGTACTCCGAGCGGCCGGTGCTCAACCCCTACGCCGTGTCAGGGGCGGTCTCCATGGCGCTGCTCGAAGAGCTGATCGCCACGGCCTCCATCCTCAGCCGCACTTGCTGAACGCCCGGCCCGACACCCTGCTGGGGCTGGACTTCAGCTGCGCGCCCAGCAAGCGCAAGCCTTTGACACTGGCCTGGGGCCGACGCGCAGGCGACGTGGTCAGACTCGACCGTGTCGACGAGTTGCCCACGCTGGCACAGCTCGAAGCCCTCATTGCACCCGACGCATCGCACCCAGAGCTGGCGCAGGGCTTTGTGATGGGTTGCGACTTTCCCTTGGGCTTGCCTCGACCCTTCGTGCAAGCCTTGGTGAGCCATGGCCCGGGCCAGTTGCAGCCAGCCCTGGCCGGGGTGCTGGATGCGCCCGTCGATGCCGCTGCCCAGCACGCCCCTGCACAGCGCCTGATCCACGCCCTGCACCAGCATTGTGTTGACCGCGCCGGCTTTCAGCGCCTGATCGACGGCTGGGGCCAAGACTGGCACCTCGACCGCCCCGCCGGCGGTAAGTTGCTGCACCGCGTAGGTGACAAGGCCATGCCGGGCTTGTCGAGCACCAGCCCTTTGCAGACACGCTATGTGCCTGTGGGCAAGATGTACTTTGAAGGCATGCACCGCCTGGTTCAGGCGGACCTGACCCTGCCCGGGTTGAGGCAAGGCCGCCCTGGTGCCATCGCCATGGAAGCCTACCCGGGCTTGCTGTCGGGTGAGGTGCTGGGCAAGCGCAGCTACAAAAGCGATGCCGATGCGCAGCCTGAACGCCTGATTGCCCGCATGGACCTGGTCGATGCCCTGGAGCAGGGTCGCACTCGGCTGGGCCTGCGCCTCAAACTGAGCCCTGCCCAGCGCGACAGCCTGGTCGCCGACCCCAAAGGCGACCGCTTGGATGCGGCCTTGTGCCTCATGCAAGCGGCCTGGGCCCACCGCGAATCCGAGCGTGGCGCGCCCAATTGGGGGCTGCCTGAGCGACTCGACCCTCTGGAAGGATGGATACTCACCGCATGAGCGATTTCACTTTCCCGATGACCGAAGTGCTGGGCCAAGCGGCCGTGCGCCTCCAGTGCCCTGACGGCGCCCACGCCACCGTGCTTTTGCACGGCGGCCATGTGGTGTCATGGTGCCCTGCGGGCGGCGACGAACAGCTGTACCTGTCACCCAAGGCGGTGGCAGGCCCCGGCCAAGCCGTGCGAGGCGGCGTGCCTGTGATCTTCCCGCAGTTCGAGCAACGCGGCCCCGACACCAGCCTGCCCAGACACGGCCTGGCGCGCACGCGCACCTGGGCCATTGACAGCAGCAGCCAGAGCCCGGACCATGCCCAGGTCACCTTGGCGCTGAAGGACTCGCCCGAGACACGCGCGCTGTGGCCACATGGCTTTGCGCTCGAGTTGACGGTGAGCGTCAGCGGCCAACGCCTCGACCTGGAACTGCACGCACACAACACCGGCGACACGGCCTGGCCTTTTGCGGCTGCCCTGCACACCTATTTGTCGGTGTCTGACCTGAGCCTGGTTCGCCTGCAAGGCCTGGAGGGTTGCATGTACCTGGACAGCTTGCTGGGCGGCGAGACCATCGAAGACCACCCGGAAAAACGCTTCCATGGTGAGATCGACCGCATCTATGCCAAGGCGCCCGGGCTGTTGTTTCGCGACGGACCTCGCCGACTCAGCATCGAGTCAAGCGAGTTGCCCGACGCTGTGATTTGGAACCCCGGCCCCGAGAAATGCGCAGAGATGAAAGACATGCCCCCCGAGGGCTGGCGACACATGCTGTGCGTTGAAGCAGCGCGCGTCTTTGAGCCCATCACCCTGCAGCCCGACGAGAGCTGGACCGGGCGCCAAAGCCTCAACTTGCTGTCTGCGTGAGCAATTGCTTGATGTCTGCCGTCAAGGCATCAACCCCCAGGCCGTAGCGCACAAACAAGCGCACCTGACCTTCGGGGTCGAAGACAAAGGCGCCTGCGGTGTGGTCCATGGTGTAGCCCGTCTTGGTGGGCACCTTTTGATAGAACACCTTGAACTCGCGGGCGGCGGCTTCGGTTTGCGCCACCGTGCCGCGCAAGCCAATGAAGGACTTGTCCAAGCTCTGCAAATAAGCTTTGAGCACCGGCGGGGCATCTCGCTCAGGGTCGACGGTCACGAACACCCCCTGGATGCGGTCGCCGTCAGGGCCCAGGCGGCGGCGAACCTCAGCCAGCTCGGCCATCGTGGTGGGGCACACGTCGGGGCACTGCGTGAACCCGAAAAACAAGAAAACGACCTTGCCCTTGAACTGGGCCAAGTCGCGCACCTGCCCGTCAAAGTCTGGCAAAACCAACGTGCGTGCGTATTCGGCGCCGGTGATGTCGACCGATTTGAAGCTGGCTTTGGGTTTGGGCGCGCCCACCCCCTTGTCACAAGCGGCCAGCGTCAAGGCCGACAAGCCTGCAAGCACCACGGAACGGCGAGACCAGGAAGCAGAGAAGGTCATGAGGGGCTCAGATCATCCAGTAGTGATCAACCAGCAGAGCCGCGAACATCAGCATCAAATGGATGATCGAAAAGCGAAAGGTCTGGCGGGCCAGCTCATCGCTGTACTTCAGCCACAAACGCAGGGCGTAGCCAAAAAATGCCAAGCCAAGTGCCACGGCAGACACCAGGTAAATCCAGCCACTCATGCCGTAGACAAAAGGCAGCAAGCTGCCAGCGAGCAGCAGCACGGTGTAGAGCAAGATGTGCAAACGCGTGAAGGCGTTGCCATGGGTGACAGGCAGCATCGGCAGGCCCGCGCGAGCGTAGTCCTCAACCCGGTACAGGGCGAGCGCCCAAAAATGCGGTGGCGTCCACAAAAAGATGATCAGGCACAGCATGAGGGCTTCAGGCTCTACGTCGCCACGCATCGCCGTCCAGCCCAACACGGGTGGCATGGCGCCCGAAGCGCCGCCGATGACGATGTTCTGGGGCGTCAAGGGCTTGAGGACCACGGTGTAGATCACCGCGTAACCGACGAAGGTGCCCAAGGTCAGCCACATGGTCAGCGCATTGACCCAAATGCCCAGCAAGGCCATGCCGAGGCCGCACAGGGTGGCACTGAACAACAAGGTTTGCGTGCGGGTGAGCTCGCCCCGGGCCGTGGGCCGCCAAGCCGTGCGCTTCATGCGGGCATCGATGCCCTGCTCGATCAGGCAGTTGAAGGCCGCGGCTGAACCGGCCACCAGCCAAATGCCCACGCAAGCAACCAGGGCAGTCACGGCCTGGGCCTGGGTCGGCATGCCCGGCACGGCCAGCAGCATACCGATGACCGCACAGAACACGATCAACTGGACCACGCGCGGCTTGGTGAGCACGTGGAATTGGTGGAATCTGGACAGCCAAGTGGCAGGGGCTGCGGCCAGGGGCGCAGCGGGCGACTTGGTTGCAACGGAGTCGGACATGCTCATCTCAAAGGTTCAATCGGGGACTATGGCGCTTCAGCGGCCGGATCGGGCAGCGTGAACACCCGCGTATTGTCGCGGCAAGACGAGCAGGCGTGTCAAACGCCACACCAGCAAAGCAGCACCAAAGGTGTGGGCCAAGGCGGCCGCCAAAGGCCAGCCCAGCACCACATTGCTCAGCCCGGAGGCCACTTGCCAAGCCGTCAACCAGCACAACCAGCGGCCCTCGGCGCGCCATGGGCGAGTGGCGACGTCCTTGTCAGCCTTCTCATCATGCCCTGCCAAGCGCCACCGGATCAATGCCGCGCCATAGCCCAGCAAGGCGAGCACCACCACCACGGCGGCCATGCGGTGGGTGACGTGAATGGCCGTCAAAGCGGCTTGGGTGATGTAGGCGCCCTGCCCGTCTCCGCCCAGGGGGCGCAGCAGGTGAAAACCCATGGCGAAATCCATGTCGGGCCACCATTGCCCCTGGCACATCGGCACCTCGGTGCACGCCAGCACCGCGTAGTTGGTGCTGACCCAGGCACCCAGAGCCGCTTGCACGACCACCAGCGCCAGCACGCCCTTGCCAACTGAGCGCCAGGGCGATGTCGCCCAGGCCGAGACCCACGGCAAGCGATCACCAGACTGCGCCGAGCATCCCACCTCCAGAACCCGAACCTGGGCGGCAAGCAAGCCGACGCCCAGCAAAGCCCCCAACAAATGGGTCGATACGATGATGGGCTGGAGTTTGAGCGTCACCGTCAGGGCGCCAAAGGCACCTTGCGCGCACACCCAAACAAAGGTGGCAGTGGCCCACCAGGGCGACAAAGCGCCCACCTCGCGGCGCCCCCGCCATGCCAGCACCATCAAGCCAGTGATCAAGGCGCCCACCCCCGTGGCCAGGTAGCGGTGCACCATCTCGATCCAGGCCTTGGGATGGGTGACCGGTCCGGTGGGCGCCAAGGACTGCGCCGCCGTGATCGCGGCATGCGCGCCAAACGGGCTGGTCTCGCCGTAACAACCGGGCCAATCCGGGCACCCCAGCCCCGAGTCGGTCAATCGCGTGAACGCCCCAAACACCACCAGATCGATCGTCAAAAACAAGGTGGCCACGGTCAGCACGCGCTGCCAGGCAGGCCATCCGATCAGGCCTTCTCGGCGCACCCGACGCGCCACCCAGGCCACAGGCAGCAAGGCAATGACCAAGCCCAGCAAAGCCACGCCCGCTGCAGGGCTCCAATTGATGAGGTCGACAGACATGCTCATGCCTCAGCGCCCGGGCTCGTCCCAGGACTCGTCTGTCTCTTATACACATCTGACGCTGCCGACGACTAGTC
>JAVLFO010000040.1:0-5096 GCA_046052805.1 Aquabacterium sp.
TCCTGCGTGAGGCGCTGCTCGGCCTCGTCGTAGCCGCCATCCTTCTTGAGCTGGGTGACCTGGTCTCGCTTGGCGATGTAGTTGCGCCGCACCGCCGCCAAGTCATCAAAGAGCTTCTTCTCTTCATCTGAGGACACCAGCTTGGCCAAGGCCTCCTGGAAGCCAGACGACTGCTTGGTCGAGTTGGTTTGGTCTTCGGCAAAGAAGGCCACCAAGCTGTTGTCACGGCTTTTGGCAATCGCCATGGTGCGGCGCACACCGGCATTGACCACGTTGGTCCAGTCGCTGAGCATGCGCTCCTTGACCAGCAAGGTCGACATCAGCTCTTGGGTGGCTTGGCCGGTGGCATGCAGGCGCCACAGGCTGATGGCCGTGATCAAGGTCACCAAAGACAAGACCAGGGCAAAGCCCAGGCTCAGCTTGCGACCGATGGACAAATTCTTCATGTGGGACTCCGGACTGGCGGCAGTCTGTTTTTTCGGCCCCTCCGGCGCATTCTTGAGGCAAGCCCCCGCTGGCGGAGGTCCTCAGCCCTCACAGCGGATGGTCATACCGGATGAAGCCGTTGTGAACCGCCACCCGGTCGTACAGCGCGCGCGCTGTGGCGTTGTGCGCCTGGGTCAACCAATACAGGCGTGTGGCCCCGCCCTGACGCGCCTGCTGTGCCACCGCTGCGATCAGCCCGCGTGCCACGCCACGGCCACGGACATGCGGCGCCGTGTAGAGGTCCTGCAAGTAGCACACCCGTGGCGCCCAAGTGCTTGCGTGGAAGAGGTAGTGACACAAGCCCACCAGCTCGCCGTCCAGCCAAGCACCCATGCCGAACACCTCTTGGCGAGCCAACACCTTGCGCCAAGCCAGGTCGAACTCTGAAGCGGCCGTCGGTGTTTGGTAAAAATCCCGGTAGCCCTGCGCCAAACGCAGCCACGCAGCGTGGTCGGCATCGGCCAAAGGCAAGGTCCGCAAACCTGACGGGGTGAGCTGTGAAAAAGTCATGCACGCCTCCTGATTTTATTGGACATTCTTTTTATACAACCCGGTGCCAGCACCCATCCAAGGGTGCCGCAAAGCATTCACCGAAGTGGTTTTTTGAGATTTGTGACACGGATTTGCTGGGCAACCCTCGTGCATCTCAGCGTCGCAACCGTTCAAATGAAGGACTGACAGCAGGAGTTGGGTGTTGGGGCAGTTGGCAGTGAGCAAAGCGCAGTTGGCTTCGCCTGTGGGCGAGGGGCCGGTCAGCGACGTCGACCAAGCCTTGACCCAAGGCTTCGCTTGGCTGCGCTTCCCGCCCGCCCTGGAAGCCCGGTTCATGGCGGACAAGGCCGAGCAGCGCCTGCTGGTCGCCATGGTCTCCGGGCTGGCCATCACCGTGCTGTTCACCATCCCCCTTTTTGTAGATTGGTGCATGACGCCCGACGTCATCGGCCTGTCGCTCTGGATGCGCCTGGTGCTCTACCCCTGCGTCACCCTGTCGGGCCTGCAGTTCATGCGCAAGTTGCCCATCCCGGTGCTCAACGAGTGGCTCATGGCCGCTGGCGGCATGGTGGCCATCGGCATCGAAATGGTCTTGCTGGGCAGCAGCCAAGCCCCATGGGCCATTGCTGGGGTGGTCATCCTCAACCTGATCGCGGTTTGCACCTGCTCCATCACCCGCTTTTGGCCAGCCGTCGTGGTGTGCTTGAGCGCCTTCCTGGCTCACAGCCACTTGGTCAGCAGCCTGCCCGACCCGACCCAAGGCGCACTGCCGTTTTGCATGTCGGTGCTGCTGCTGAGCTCGCTGAGCTTTGCGCTCTACGGCAACTACAAGCTTGAGCACGGCGAGCGCATGGCCTTCTTGCTCGACCTGCGTGAAACGCGTCTGGACAACGATCTGCACGCCGCGCACGCTCACATCGAGCGCATGGCCACCACCGACGCGCTCACGGGTCTGGCCAACCGGCGCAACTTCGAAGCCTTCCTGGCCGCGGGCCTTCAGCGCGCGCAGGTGCAAGGGCTGCCGCTTTCACTCATCGTCGTCGACATCGACTACTTCAAACGCTACAACGACCGCTACGGCCACCAAGCCGGTGATGCCTGCCTGGTGGATGTCGCCCAGACCTTGAGCCAGAGTTTGCGACGCACCGGCGACCTCGTGGCCCGTTGGGGCGGTGAAGAGTTCGTGGTCGTGATGGTCGACGCCGATGCCGCAGCTGCCCAGGCTGCCGCCGAACGCATGCGCCAGGCCGTGCTGGACCTGAACCTCACCCATGCAGGCTCGCAATGCGCCGACGTGGTCAGCGTCAGCATGGGTTTGAGCTCGCTGGTGCCCGACCGCCACACCCGCACACAAGACGTGTGCAGCCTCGCCGATGAGGCGCTCTACATGGCCAAGGCACAAGGCCGCAACCAGGTCTGCCAGCGCCACGCCGACACAAGCCCAGTGCGCGGGTCCGCCGCGCAGCGCCACACGGCAACGCACAACGAGCACGACGCACAGCCTGCGGCGGGTCAACACGATCAGCCCAAAGCCCCATCCGGCGCAGCCAAGTCAGCCCACACTTCACCTCGCGAAGGCCTGACCGACTGGCGCCATGCGCTGCGCCTGCTGGGCCGGGTCTTCAGCCCCAAGGTGTGGCACCCCCATGCGTTGCGCTTTGAACCTGCACGCGAAACACGCTTCCAAGAGGCCACGCGGGCGGCACGCTTGTCGCACTTCATGGTGAGCGGCGGCTTTGCCCTGATCGTCTACAACCTGTTCTTGCTGACCGACCGCGTCATGGTGCCCGATGCCTTTGACCAGGCCGTGCTGGTGCGCTTCAAGATGCTCACGCCGCTGGCCCTGATGCTGCTGTGCATCGGACACTTCGGACGCACATGGTGCCTGCGCCTGCCTGCGCAAGTGATCGAGACGACCATGACCTTGACCGGCGTGTTTGCGGCGCTGAGCCTGGGCTGGCTGGTCACGCTGTCCCACAACGAGATGGCCTTGCTCTACCCCGCCGGGCTGGTGCCCATCCTGATCTACGGCAACATCATCCAGCGCTTTCGCTTTGGGCAAGCGCAGGCATTTTCGGCAGTCACGGTGATCGTGGCTTTGATCTCGGTCTTCCAGGGTGACAACCACCCCGAGGTGCGCGATGTGCTCAGCATGCCGCTCGTCTTGTTGGTGGCCTTCATGGCCATGCACACGCTGGTGATGAACTACCGCATGGAATCGGACGAGCGCCGGCGGTTTCTGACCGGCGAGCGCGACGCCACCTTGCGCCGCGAGCTGGTGGCCTCACAGGCCAGGCTCGAGACCCTGGCCAGGCAAGACGCGCTGACAGGCGTGCCCAACCGCCGCCACGCCGACGCCTATTTGCAGCAGCACTGGCAAACCTTGAAAGAGCAAGAAGGCGCCATGGGCTTGTTGCTGCTCGATGTGGACCACTTCAAGGCCTACAACGACCGCCATGGTCACCCGGCCGGCGACCAATGCCTGCAGCACGTGGCCAAGGTGCTGGCACAACACAGCACGCGGCCTCAAGCCTGCTTGGCGCGTTGGGGCGGCGAAGAGTTCATCGTGATCCTGCCTGGCGCCACGGGCGAGCAGGCCTTGCAAGTGGCTCAGGTGCTGCAACAAGCCGTTCAGGCCACAGCCCTGCGCCATGAGGCGTCGCCCACGGCACATTGCGTGACCGTGAGCATCGGGGCGGCCTCATGCCGGCCGCTCGACCCGAGCTGGACCATCGACGGCCTGATCGCGCAAGCCGACCAGGCCCTCTACCAAGCCAAGGCCCAAGGCCGCAACCGCTGCGTGCTGGCCGCACCGGACTGAGCCGGGCACACGGGCCTGGCCGCTGTTGTTCAGGCTCAGAAGCTCACAACCACGGCGGTGCTCAGCAGCTGGTTGCTCTTCTTGTAGCTGTCGTCCTTGGTGTCCTTGAACACGGCACCGCTGGCGCGGTCCAGTCGGTATTCCACCTTGAAGACCGTGTTGAGGTTGTAGGCGTAGTTCACACCGAAGGTCAGCGCCGAGCGGTTCACGCCACGGTTGGCATCGGTCTGCGTCCAAGTGCCATCGACCAGTGAATAGGCCGGCCCAATGCCGTTGTGGTCATCGGAGGTCGCGTAGGTCAGCAAGCCACCACCGTTCTTGGCGTTGGCGATGTAGTCGGCGCGCACGATGCCCTCCAACCAAGGCTGGAACTTGTAGGCGACCAAGCCCGAAAGGCCTGACCAGTAAGCGTCACGCAGCACGGTGTTGCCGTCGACATCGGTGGTGGCGGTGATCGACGCCTTCTTTTGCCGCCCCCAGCTCAGCTGGCCTTGCACCGTCAAGTCGCCCCGAATGAAGTACGCATCGGCTTCGAACAAGTCAACGCGTGAGTCACGCTGCGCAATCGCATCGCCATTGAGGTCGGTCACGCCTTCAGAACCGTTCTTGGCCTTGCCATGCACCCCCGCAAAGCCAAAGCCTTGGAACTCGCCCTTGGCGTAGTCCACGCGGTAGGCCACGACCGGTGTCTTGTCATTCGCGCCGCGTTTGCTCGCGTTCATGTTGGCCAGCAAGCCCTTGACGATCCACTTGTCGCGCGTGAGTTCCAGGCCAGCACCCGTGTAGGCCGTGGGCAAGGTCAGGTCAAACAGCAGGTTGTGCGTGACCAGCTTGTTTTGCGTGGCCGGCAGGTACTCATACCCAGACCAGTCGGGGATGTGGCCCGCAATGAAGCGCGTTTGCAAGTCGGTCAAAGGCACGGACACCGAAGCCTCGTGGATGGGCGACGAAGACGACTCGGCCACCGCCTGCGTGCTGCGTTGTGGCGCCAAGGTCAATCGCCACCGGGCGCCACTGTCGGTCTCTTTGACGAAGTCGATCACAGCGGTGCCGATGTACGAGGTGTCGTAGAAGTAGCCGCCCTCTGACACCGCGTTCAAGAACTGGAAGCCCGCGCGGTGCTGACGCTGGTTGTAGATGTAGGTCGGGTCCATGTAGCCACTGACCTTCAAGCCCTTGAAGCCCAGCATGTCTCTGGCGTCTTCCAGTGCCTCGGTCTTGACCGCGATGCGATTGAAGTCTTGCAGCTGCTCGGGCGTCATGCCCGGCGCAACGGGCTCGGGCGCGACGGCCACCG
>JAVLFO010000041.1:0-1859 GCA_046052805.1 Aquabacterium sp.
CCGAGCTCCAGAGGTCGAGGTCAGGGTCGAGTTCACGCCCCAGGCCTTCGACGTTGAGCAGGGTTTTTTGCAGCAGCACCAACTGGGGCTGTATCTCAACGTTGAATCGGCGTGAAATCTGGAACAAACGCATCAGCACCTGGCCGAGCGAGATCTCTTTCAGGGGGCGGTCAAAGAAGGGTTCGCACACAGTGCGAATGGCGCCTTCGAGTTCATCCACACGGGTCGCGGGGGGCACCCAGCCGCTCTCGATGTGCAACTCAGCCACGCGCTTGTAATCGCGGTGAAAGAAGGCGATGAAGTTTTGCGCCAGGTAGTCCTTGTCCACCTCGGTCAAGGTGCCGATGATGCCGAAGTCCAGCGCAATGTAGCGCCCGAAGGTGCGCGGATCCAGACTGACCTGGATGTTGCCCGGGTGCATGTCCGCGTGGAAAAAACCATCGCGGAACACCTGGGTGAAGAAAATCGTCACGCCATCGCGTGCCAGTTTTTTGATGTCGACGCCGGCCTCTCGCAGGCGCTGCATCTGGCTGATGGGCACGCCCTTCATGCGCTCCATCACCATCACGGTGGGGGTGCAATGGTCCCAAACCATTTCGGGCACCAGCACCAGATCCAGCCCGTCCATGTTGCGGCGCAGCTGTGCGGCGTTGGCGGCTTCGCGAACCAAATCGAGTTCGTCGTGCAGGTACTTGTCAAACTCGGCCACCACCTCGCGGGGCTTGAGGCGCTTGCCATCGGCCCAAAGGCGCTCAACCCAGCCGGCCAGCGTGCGCATCAAGGCCAGGTCGTCGTCGATCACGTCCAGCATGCGGGGGCGCAGCACCTTGACCGCCACCTCGCGTCCGTCGTGCAGCACGGCAAAGTGAACCTGCGCGATGGACGCGCTGGCAATCGGGTCGGTGTCGAACTGCTTGAACACCGCGCTGATGGGCTTACCCAGCGCCTTCTCGACCAGCCGCGCCGACTCGTCGCTGGGGAAGGGCGGGACACGGTCTTGCAGTCTGGCCAGCTCGTCCGCGACATCGGACGGCAGCAGATCGCGCCGCGTGGACAGCATCTGACCGAACTTGACAAAGATCGGGCCCAGTCGCTCCAATGCCTCACGCAGGCGTTGACCGCGGGGCGCTTTGAGGCGACGCCCGGTCGATAGGACCCGGCCCAGCAGGCTCCAGCCCGGGCTGCGCAGGCTGTCCAGCAACAGCCCGTCCAAGCCGTAGCGCAAAACGATCAGGCCAATGTATGCCGGGCGAAAGATGGCTCGCATCAGGCGGTGGCCGGTCAGCGCGAGGCGCGTGTGGTGTTGTCGCTGCCACCAGCGGGGCGCCAGCGTTGCAGGCTTTGTCGGATGCCGTCACCCACATTGCGCAGCACCTCAGCGGGCGTGTTGCCCAGCCATCGGGCCAAGTCGTCTTGGATGTCCCAGCGCAGGTGCTTCATGAGCCAGGCTGCGGCTTCAGCCAACGCGGCGTCGCCTTCGATGCCGACCTCGGGACGCTGGCCCCGCACCAGCTGGCTCACCAGGGTCAGTGGGTCGGGCAACTGCACGGTCAGGGTCAAGCCCGGACCGCTGGGCGCTGCGCTGTTCTCGCTCGCCGCCTCAAACAGGCCTGCAGGTGTGATGACCAGCTTGAGCGCCGGGGGCAACCACGGCTGGGCCGAGGTGCTGCGACCGGCCAAACCAGGCCAGCGGGGCGCAAACGATGACGCCCAGACGATGTCGATCGTGCGGCCGGCAAAGGGTTGCAGCTTCGAGGCGGCAACAGGTTCGCTGGACACAACGTGGTTCAGCAGCAACGTCAGCCGGGGCAAAGCGACCGGGCCGAGCCAAGAGAGCGGATTGAAAGCCATGGGAATCA
>JAVLFO010000042.1:0-2801 GCA_046052805.1 Aquabacterium sp.
GGGGTGCCGTCTGCCGTGAAGATGCGCCGGTAGCTCGACTGTTCCCAGCCGTTGAGCACGGCCGCCGCGGGGTTGCCGCTGGTGAGCATGAGCTCGTGGCGGTCGATCTCGCGCAGGTTGTCGATGATCTGGTGCACTTGGGCCAGCGTGCCGGGGACGATTTCGATGCGCGCCATGTCAGCCCTCGTTCACGGAAATCTTGCGGATGACGGCCAGCACGTGGCACGGCAGCGGGTCGTCATGCGTGATTTCCACAGTCAAGGTGCCGTCCTCCCATCCAAGGTTTGTCACGTCTTTGATGCCGGTGAAAGGCTGCGGTGCCTGGTCAAGCACGCCGTCGCCCAGCTGCCGAAAGGTCACTTCCTCTCCGTTGATGGTCAGGCCAATGGTGTTCAGCATCTCGACCAAAAGCTCATGCGCGCGCAACGCGGCACCCTTGGCTGCACCAGACCCACCGGACACCTCGGGTGGCAGCAGCTTGATGCGCATGCGGATGGGCAGGCCGATCTGCACAGTGGATGCCACGCGCGGCAAAGTGACTTGCCCACCGGTCACGATCTGGGGTACTTGCTTGACGCCATCGGCACGGATGGCCACGGTCTGGCCTTCGAGGTGATCCAGGCCCGCCCACACTGCCGTCGGCGTGCCTGCGGTGCCGTTGATGGCGCTGTCGACGTAGGTGGCCTCATCGAACTTTTCCAAGTAGCGCACCGTCGCGCCGTTGATCGTGCGGCGCACCAGAGCCATGGTCCGGTCACCGTCAGCCACAGGGATGGTGGCCACCGACTCAACCACGCCACCCAGGTTGTGACGGGCCCAGCCGGCGACGTCTTGGTCCCGGTCAAATGTGCACGTGGCCATGGTGCCGTCGGCCAGGCATGCGAACACCAGCGTGCCCGGCTCGGCATGCCATGACAGCGCCGTCACGCCAGGCTTGGTCAAGTGGTCCGACAGCACCGAGATGTCAGGCGCTGCCCACTCGCCGCTGTTCTCGTTGTAGCTGGCCGCCCGCAGGCGCTTGCCCGTGCGCTGCACAAACACCTCCTCCTTGCCCACCTTGACCGGACGAACCTGGGCGCATCCATGGTTGGTGCGAGGCTTGGCGCGCACGTTGGTGGGGGTGATCGGCTTCTCGACGCCGCCATCGAGCGTGAACTCGCCACCGTAGGACAGGGCCACCAGGGATTCGAGCGAGCACAGGTAGGTGATCTGGCTGACGTCATCGCTGGCCAGCTGGTAGGCAAAGGCGTCGGTGTCCAGCGTGCCAATCTGGAAGTTGTACGGCTCCCCGATGGCTGAGCCCCACACGGTCTTGGGGTATGCCGGCGAGCCCGAGGCCACCAAGCGCTGAGCGTGGAACGTCCCCGTGCTGGGATAGCCGTCGATGTCGTTCCAGGCCGGGCCGTTCAGCGTCCAGGCGTTGGGCTGCGACGCCACCGTGGTGTTGAGGACATTGATCACCACGGCGGTGACGTTGAGCGCATCGGTGTAGGCGATGACTCGGCACAGGCCGTTGTTGATCTCCACGTGTTTGCCAACATCGCCGGGGCGCCAGCCGTTCGCCGACAGGGAGAGCGTGATGCCAGCGCCGACCGGGCCCGTGCCGCTGGGGGTGCATGCGGTTTGCGGGCTGAATGCCAGGCTCCAGGTGTTGCCAGCGATGCTCACGCCAGCAAAGGCGCTCGTGATGTCGACCGTGGCGCTGGTGCTGCTGGCCACTGCCGTGATGGTTGCCAAGCCCACGCCGGCCCAGATCTGCCGGCCCACGTCAGACGCCAGGAACACACCGGATGCAGCAGTGACAGTGCGGCCCGTGCCTACCGTCGCATCCGACAAGGTGATGACGATGTTGAAACGGTCACCCACCTCGTCAAAAGGTGCAGGGTCCAGCGGTGCCAGGTCAAGCACCCAGGCAGCATCGCCGAAGCGACGCAGGCGGCGCGTGTACTTGGCCGCGTGCCAGATGATCATGGTGTCTGCGCCCTGGCTGAAGTCCATCCCGGCAAGATCGGCCTCGGCATAGGGTGTGGCGATCTCATAGGGCACGCCGGGCGATGCAAGCACCTGGCCGGCATCCGTGTGCACGCGCATGTAGCCGTCGCCAAACTCAAGCCAGTAGGCCTGCGTGCGCGAAAACACGAAGGGGTGCAAGCGGGCGCGCTTGTTGGCGTGCTTGGCCGGGCCAGCATGCAGCGTGCCCCATCGCTTTTGCACGCCGCCATGGATGACGGGCCAGCCGTTCTCGATGATCTCGGCGCCGTTGTTGTAGCGGGCCACATCGACCCGGGCGCGCATGCGAGGGGTGAGCTCGCCCGCCGTGAAGTTGGTTTGAACTGCGGTGACCTTGGCCATCAGAAGCCTCCACCCGGGAAGCGCGACGCATAGAGCGGGCTGTCGTCGATGGATTCGGGCGTGTCCTCCTGGCCGTCGACCGACTTGGCACGTTTGGTTGCGCGCTCGGCTTGCTGCGCCATGGCGTCACCCAGCGTGGCAGATGCGGTGATGGGGTAGGCCATGACAGCGGCCATCTGTGCCGTGAAGGCCTGCACCATGTCGCCGGTCCACAGGTCTTCATCCGTGTCGACGATGTAGCGCAGATCGAGCACGGTCAGGTCGGCCAGGATGCTGCGACCCTCGACCTTGAACTCGGGGCCAACGTCGCCCACGCTGAGCACGCGCAGGCAGTCGGCAGGCAACAGGAACTTCGACGAGTAGCCGAAGGCCGGGGCCTCTGCTTCAGGTGCCAGGCGCAAGCGCTTGATGCAGGCATTCCACGGGTGCGCGCGCTGGAATGCAGCCTT
>JAVLFO010000043.1:0-7404 GCA_046052805.1 Aquabacterium sp.
GCGCTGGGTTGCACCGGCGGGCAGCACCGCTCGGTGTATTGCGTCGAGCAATTGGTCAAGCGCTTTGCGCCGCGCGGCGTGGTGTTGGCGCGCCACCGCGAGCAAGACGCGAAGTGAGCTGGGGTGAGGCCCGTTTGGGCCGCACCGTCGGGCTGTCCAGACATCAAGCCTCTTTGGACATGGCCTCGCGCAAGGCCTGACGCAACTGCTCGCCGATTTCGGGCTTGCCTTCAAACGGGTCGGTCGGGTTGCGGGCCTGTACCACGTCTTCTAGGCGCGTTTGCACCATGCCCAGGGCCTTGGGGTGCGTGTAGATATAAAACTTGCCTGCCTCGATCGCATCGAACACCAACTGGGCCGTGTCCGCTGCCGTGACCTTGCCAGAGGTGACCGCCTTGGTGCTCATGGCCTGAGCGATCATCTGGCTGGCGGTGGGCTTGCCTTCGCTGCGCAAGTCCTTGGGGCGGTTGCGGTGCGACAGGTGGATGCCCGTGGGCACAAAGTACGGGCACAGCACCGAAGCGTGCACTTGGTCTGTCACCAAGGCCAGGTCTTGGTACAGCGTTTCTGACAGGCTGACCACGGCGTGCTTGCTCACGTTGTAGGCGCCCATGTTGGGCGAGTTCAGCAAGCCCGCCATCGAGGCCACGTTGACCATGTGGCCCTGCCAAGTGGGGTCTTTGCGGGCTGCGGCCAGCATCAAAGGCGTGAACACGCGCAGGCCGTGCACCACGCCAAAAAGGTTGACGCCCAGCACCCATTCCCAGTCGCGCTGGGTGTGCTCCCAGATCAAACCGCCGTGGGCCACGCCCGCGTTGTTGATGACGATGTGCGGCGCGCCAAAGCGCTCCATGCACATGTCGGCCAAGGCTTGCACGTCCTCGGCTCGAGAGACGTCACCCCGCAAGGCCGCCACCTTGACACCGGCGGCTCTGAGCTCCTGGATGGCCGCATCCAAGGCATCTTGCTGGACATCGGTGAGCACCAAGTTGAGGCCCTTGCGCGCGGCCAAGCGGGCCAACTCCAGGCCAAAGCCACTGCCAGCGCCGGTGATGACGGCGGTCTGGCCTGCTTGCAGTTTCAACGTCGACATGTGAGGGTCCTCTTGGATGGGGGTGCGCGTCAGGCGGAGATCAAATCAGCTTGACCAGTTGCTTACCGAAGTTGTGCCCCTTGAGCAAGCCCAAGAAGGCCTCAGGGGGCACTGGCCAAGCCTTGGGCCACAGACTCGCGGAACTTCATCTGGCCGGTGGCCACCATCGTACCCAGCTCCTTGGTGGCGTCAGGCCAAACCTCGGGGTGTTCGCTCACGATGAAGCCTTCCACCCTCAAGCGGTTGACCAAGATCAAGGCTGGGTTTTGCAAGGGCGTGGGTTGGCCGTCGTAGCCCGCAATGAAGCCGCACAGCGCGATGCGGCCAAAGGCGTTCATGCGCAGCATCACGGCGTCCAGGATCATGCCGCCCACGTTTTCAAAACAGCCATCGATGCCATTGGGGGTGGCCTCTTTGAGTGCCTTGTAAAACGATTTGGGATCAGGGTGCGCCTTGTAGTCCACGCAGGCATCAAAGCCCAGCTCTTTGACCACGTAGTGGCACTTGTCTGGCCCACCGGCCACGCCCACCACGCGGCAGCCCCGCGCCTTGGCCAACTGCCCCACCACGCTGCCCACCGCACCGCTGGCGGCGCTGACCACCACGGTCTCACCGGCCTTGGGGTTGATGATTTTGACCAGGCCATACCAGCCTGTGACGCCCGGCATGCCGACCGAGCCAAGGTAGGCCGACAGCGGGATGTGCGTGGTGTCGACCTTGCTGAGCATGGCGCCTTTGACCGAAGCATCGACCACGCTGTACTCCTGCCAGCCACCCAAGCCGACGACCTTGTCACCCGGCTTGAACTTGGGGTGCTTGCTCAACACCACCTCACCCACCGTACCACCGATCATCACGGTGTCCAGCGGCTGGGGCTCGGCGTAGCTCTTGCTCTCGTTCATGCGGCCGCGCATGTAGGGGTCGAGCGAGAGGTAGTGGTGGCGCACCAGCACCTGACCGTCGGCCATGTCGGCCTCGGTGGGCACCGTGGCTTGCACCAGCTTGAAGTTGGCAGCCGTGGCTTCGCCCTGAGGGCGCGAGGCCAGCAGGATCTGTTGATAGGTCTGGGTCATGGGGTGTCCTTCGGTCAGTCAGAGCCTTGGCCTTCGATGCGTGGCACGGCTGCAGGACGCAGTTCGCGGTCACCCACCGGCAAGGCCTTGAGGTATTTGAAGGTGGCAGTGGCATGAGCGCAGACTTGCCCGCGCTTGTCAAGCACCTTGCCTTCGCAAAAGGCCAAGCTGGCGGTGCTGTGCATGACGCTGCCTTGCGCGCTGAGCCGGCCCAGCCCGGGCCGCATGAAGGTGGTCTTCATTTCGATGGTGACCAAGCCGGGGCCGCCATTGGGCAGGCCGATGGTGAGGCTGCGGGCTGCGTGCGCCATGGCCACGTCCAACAGGGTCATCAGCAGGCCACCGTGGGCCACGCCAAACGAGTTGGTGTGGCCTTCGTTGACGTCCAGCGTGATCTCGGCCTCGCCATCGGCAAAGCGCTGCAACTCGCAGCCGATTTGCTCGATGAAAGGGATGCGGATGGAGAAAGGAATCGCCATCTCAGCCGCCCGTCAAGGCGCTGACGCCGCCGTCGACCGGCAAGATCTGCCCGGTGATGTGCTTGCCAGCCTCGGAGGCAAACAGCAAGGTCACACCCTTGAGGTCTTCGTCGTCGCCCACGCGCATCAGCGGTGAATGCTTGGCGATGTTGTCTTCGCCCACCGCATCCAACAGCCCAGCGGTCATCTTGCTGGGGAAGAAGCCCGGCGCCACAGCGTTGACGCGGATGCCCAGGTGGCCCCACTCGCACGCCAGCGCGCGGGTGAAGTTCACCACAGCGCCCTTGCTGGTGTTGTACGCGATGGTTTGCATGAAAGGCGGGTTGCCGCCCAGGCCGGCAATCGAGGCCACATTGATGATGCGGCCCTGTTTGCGCGGAATCATGCTGGCCTTGGCGATGGCTTGCGAGAGCAAAAAGTAGCCCCGCACGTTGAGGTTCATGACCTTGTCCCACGCCTCAAGAGGGTGGTCGACCGCCGGGGCACCCCAGGTGGCGCCAGCGTTGTTGACCAAGATGTCGATGTGACCCAAGCGGGCGATGGCCTCAGCGGCCAGGCGCTGGATGTCGTCTTCTTTGCCGGCATCAGCCGCGATGTGGCTGGCGTCGATGCCCGCGGCCTTCAAGGTGGCCACGGCCACTTCGAGATCGGCCGTCTTGCGCGAGCTGACGATGACCTTGGCACCGGCCTCGCCCAAGGCGTGGGCCATCTGCAGGCCCAAGCCGCGCGAACCACCCGTGACCAAGGCCGTTTTGCCGGTCAGATCAAACAGTTGTTGAACCTTGCGTGCCGTGCTCATGTGGGGTCCTTCAGATCAGGTAATCGACCACGTGGCGGCCAGCGGCCATTTCGCGGATCTGCGCGACCACACTTTGGTGGTGCGGGTGAGGCTGGTAAGCGGCCAGGGCAGCAGCGTCCACAAAGGTGGACACCAAGACGACGTCGGCATTGGCCTCGAGGCCTTCGGTTTTGATGCCGACTTCGAACTCGTGCATGCCGGGGACGAGGTCTTTGCAGGAGTCAAGCAGGGCTTTGACCTTGGGCGCGTCTTCAGCGCGCTTGAGGTTGAACATGACGATGTGTCGCAGCATGGTGTGTTTGCTTCTGTGAAAACGTGGATGTCGTAAATGGAGCGATCAGAACCAATCGGCCTGGGCCTGGGCACAGCTCATGTCGCGGCGAGAGACCACGCCCAGCCAGGCGTCGATCTTGGGCAATTCAAAGCCGAAGAAGTAGTCGGCGCAGGCCAGCTTGCCTTGCAAGAACCCGCTGCCCAGCGGGCCTTGGTCCCACTGCCCATAGGCCTGTGCGGCCTTGGCAGCCAAAGCCAGCTCCAACCAGATCCAAGCCAGCACCGTGTGCCCAAAAGCCTGCAGGTAAGGCGTGGCGTTGGCCAGAGCCTCGTCAGGCACACCGGTGGACCAAGCGGCCTTGGTGGTGGCACCCAGCTTTTGCAAAGCGGCGGCCAGCGCATTGGCGTGCAGCGCCAAACCATCGACCTGACCCGCTCGCGTGACCGCTTCGCTGATGCGCTCGGCCAGCACCAACAAGGCCTTACCGCCGTTCATCACGACCTTGCGGCCCAGCAGGTCCAGGCCCTGGATGCCGTGGGTGCCTTCGTGGATCATGTTGAGGCGGTTGTCGCGCCAGTGCTGCTCCACGGGGAAGTCACGCGTGTAGCCGTAACCGCCCAGGATCTGGATGGCCAGCGAGTTGGCCTCTTGCGCCCACTCTGAGGGCCAGCTCTTGGCAATGGGGGTGAGCAGCTCCAGCAGCAAGGCGGCTTTTTCAGCCTCCTCGCCGGTGCCGGTTTGCTCATCGTCCAGCAGCTGCGCGCACAGCAGACCCAAGGCCAAGCCGCCTTCCACGATGGCCTTTTGCATCATGAGCATGCGCTTGACGTCGGTGTGCGCAATGATCGGGATCTGAGGCGCACTGTGGTCTTTGCCGCCCGCCCCCATCAGCCGACCTTGTGGACGCTGCTTGGCGTAGTCCAGCGAAGCTTCATAGCCGGCATAGCCCAGCATGGTGGCGCCCAAGCCCACGCTGGTGCGGGCCTCATTCATCAACGTGAACATGCACTTGAGGCCTTCGCCGGGCTTGCCGATCAGGTAGCCCACGGCCCCGGCTTGCCCGTTGACCGGGAACTTACCCTCGCCGAAATTGAGCAAGGTGTTCACGGTGCCGCGATACCCGCACTTGTGGTTCAGGCCTGCCAAGGCCACGTCATTGCGCTGGGTCGTGATGCCGCCGTCTTGCTTGACCAGCTTGCGCGGCACGATGAACAGCGAGATGCCTTTGACGCCCGGGATGGTCTTGCCATCGGCGCCTGGGATCTTGGCCAGCACCAGGTGCACGATGTTCTCGCCCATCTCGTGCTCACCGCCCGAGATCCACATCTTGTTGCCCGTGAGGCGGTGGCGGGGGCCCAAGCTGTCTTGCGCCCAATCGATGCCGCTGCCATCGCCCTGCACATCGGGCACGGCCTTGGTGACGATGTCTGACAGGCTCGATCCGGCTTGTGGCTCGCTCAAGCACATGGTGCCGAAGGTGCGGCCGTCAAAGCCGCCTCGGGCAAACACTTCGATCTGCTTGGGCGTGCCGTGCGCCAAGATGGTGTTGGCGTTGCCACGGGTCAGCATGGGGTACGCGGCCAGGGCCACGCTGTGCTTGTAGAAAAAGCTCATCGAAGCGATTTCAACCACGGTGGGCAACTGCATGCCGCCCAGCTCGGCGTCTTTGCTGGCGGCCATCAGCCCCGCGTCATTGAAGGCCTGCAAAGCCACGGGGGTCTCTTTGGGCAAGGTCACTGTGACGCCATCGAACTCGGGCTCGTGGATGTCGATCAGGCGATTGATCGGTGCGAACTGCTCAAGGGCGATCTTCTCGCTCAAATCCAGCACGGCGTCGAAGGTCTCGCGGCTGTGCTCAGTGTGGCGCTCGCGCTGGCAAAGCTGATCGGCCCTGAGCCAGTCGTAAAGCAAGAAATCAAGGGTGGCGCGGTGGGTCATGGTGGGGTGTCCATCACATCAAAAAAGCCCGCTGAGCAAATGCTGAGCGGGCCTTGGAAGTCATCGGCTGGGCTCAAAGGCGCACCAGCCATGTACCAGCCGATCAGCAGAAGGTCTTACCCTCGGCCGCCAGCCTGGCCAGCAGCGGTGCGGGTGTCCAGAAAGCCTGGTCGTCGTTGGGGTTGGCTTGGAACTGCTTCATCAGCTCGACCACCTTGGGCAAGCCCAGCATGTCGGCATACAGCATGGGGCCGCCACGGTACACAGGGAAGCCGTACCCGGTCAGGTAGACCATGTCGATGTCGGAGGCCTTGCTGGCAATGCCTTCTTCCAGAATCAGGGCGCCTTCATTGACCATGGCCAGCGTCAAGCGCTGCACGATCTCTTCGTCGCTGATGGCGCGGGCAGTGATGCCCTTCTCTTGGCGGACCTTGTCGATGGCGGCTTGCACTTCGGCCGAGGGCACAGGCTCGCGCTTGCCCACTTCGTAGTCGTACCAGCCCTTGCCCACCTTTTGACCAAAGCGGCCCAGCTCGCAGATGGCATCGCCCACCTTGCTGTAGATCACATCGGGCTTTTCAACGTAGCGGCGCTTGCGGATGGCAAAGCCAATGTCGTTGCCAGCCAGGTCGCCCACGCGGAAGGGGCCCATGGCCCAACCGAAGGCCTCTGCGGCCTTGTCAACCTGCTGAACGGTGGCGCCCTCTTCCACCAGGAAGAAGCCTTGTCGCACGTATTGCTCGAACATGCGGTTGCCAATGAAGCCATCGCACACGCCCGAGACCACGGCCACTTTTTTGATCTTCTTGGCCACTTGCATGACCGTGGCCATGACGTCTTTGGCGGTGTGCTTGGAGCGCACCACTTCGAGCAGGCGCATCACGTTGGCGGGGCTGAAGAAATGCAGTCCCACGACATCGCCAGGGCGCTGCGTGACCTCGGCAATCTTGTCCACGTCCAGCGTCGAGGTGTTCGAGGCCAAGATGGCGCCCGGCTTCATCACCGCGTCCAGCTTGGTGAACACCTGCGACTTCACGCCCAGGTCTTCGAACACGGCCTCGATGACCATGTCGGCCTGGGCGATGTCGTCGTAGTTGAGCGTGGTGGTGAGCAGGGCCATGCGCTGCTCGTACTTGTCTTGCGCCAGCTTGCCTTTGCTCACTTGCGCTTCGTAGTTCTTGCGGATGATGCCCAGGCCACGGTCAATGGCCTCTTGCTTCATCTCCAGCAGCTGGACGGGCACGCCGGCGTTCAGGAAGCACATGGCGATGCCACCGCCCATGGTGCCGGCGCCGATCACGGCCACGTTCTTGACCTCACGCAGCGGCGTGGTGTCGGGCACATCGGGGATCTTGCTGGCGGCGCGCTCGCCGAAGAAGGCGTGGCGCAGGGCGCGGGCCTGGTCGCTGGTGACCAGCTTGGCGAACACGTCCTTCTCGTAAGCGATGCCGGCGTCCAGATCCAGCCTGGTGGCGGCTTCGACGCAGTCCACGCAGCGCTGCGGCGCCTCCAGGTTCTTGCGGGTCCTGGCCAGCTCGGCGCGGGCCTTGGTGAAGGCTTCTGCATCGGCCGGGGCGGCCACGCTCAGCTGCCGCACCGAGGGCAATGGGCGCACGGCGGCCACGTCCTTGGCAAAGGCGATGGCGGCGGTCAGCAGGTCGCCGTCCACCAGCTTGTCGAACAGCTTCTGGCCGGGGGCTTTGGCCAGCTTCTCAGCAGGCACCGAGGCGCCGGTGGTGATCATCTGC
>JAVLFO010000044.1:0-12593 GCA_046052805.1 Aquabacterium sp.
TTCTTGATCGAGTTCAGCTGGTGCCACAGCGTGCCGATCATGTTCTTGCTGGTCTGCGAGACCACGCAAGCTGCGAAGTAGCGCGACTCCACTTGCGAGCCGGCGTCGAAGTCCAGCAGGCAGCCTTCGAACAGGCAGCTCATGATGTGGGTGATGGCAGGGTAGTTGCCGTGGGCCTTGGCATTGGCCATCGAAGGCGCAATGGCCAGCACCTGCACGACCGCCGGGCTCTTGCTGTCGCCACCGGGGATGCGGAAGCCCTTGGTGTCCCAAGGTGCAGCGGCCTTGGGGTTGGCCAGGCACCAGGCCTTGGCCTTGGCGATCAGTTCCTCTTGGGTCTCGGCCAAATCGGTGACGATGCCCATTTCTTTGGCCTTGGCCGCGGTCAGCTCCTTGCCTTGGGTGATCAGCTCAAAGCTCTTTTGGATGCCGATCATGCGGGGCAGGCGCTGCGTGCCACCGCCACCGGGCAACAGGCCCAGCTTGACTTCGGGCAGACCCAGCTTGGTCTTGGGGCTGTTGAGCGCGATGCGGGCGTGGCAGGCCAGGGCCAGTTCCAGACCGCCACCCAGTGCCGTGCCATTGATGGCCGCGACCACGGGCTTGCCGCTCTTTTCCATGCGGCGCATCATGCCCTTGAGGTCTTCGCACAGCTTGAAGGCTTCTTCGGCAGACGTGATTTGCGTGAGCTGGTCGATGTCGGCGCCAACGATGAAGGTCGACTTGTTTGATGTGATGACCAGGCCCTTGATCTCGGCGTCGGTTTCCAGGCGTTGGACCAGGGCCGCGAAGGGCTCAACCAGCGTGGGGTTGAGCACGTTCATGGCCCGGCCGGGCATGTCGATGGTGACGAGGCCGATGCCCTTGGCATCGATGTCCAAGGTGAAGGCTTGAGACACTGCTTGTGATGGAGACATGGTGTGTGCCCTCCTTAAACGCGTTCGATGATGGTGGCGATGCCCATGCCGGCACCGATGCACAAGGTGGCCAGGGCGGTGGACTTGCCCGTGCGCTCCAGCTCGTCCAGGGCGGTGCCCAAGATGATGGCGCCGGTGGCACCCAGGGGGTGGCCCATGGCGATCGAGCCGCCGTTGACGTTGACGCGGTCCAGCGAGACGCCCAAGTCTTTTGCCGTCTTCATGGGCACCGTGGCGAAGGCCTCGTTGATTTCCCACAGGTCGATGTCGCTGGCCTTCATGCCGGCCTTCGTCAAGGCCTTGATGCAAGCGGGTGTGGGGCCGGTCAGCATGATGGTGGGCTCAGAGCCGATCACCGCCGCCATGCGCACCTTGGCGCGGGGCTTGAGGCCGGCCTTCAGGCCCGCTGCTTTGCTGCCCAGCAGCACCAGGGCCGCGCCGTCCACGATGCCCGACGAGTTGCCGGCGTGGTGGTTGTGCAGCACCTTCTCGATGGTGGTGTACTTGTCAAGGGCCGTGGCGTCAAAGCCCATGGTGCCCATCATTTCGAAAGAAGGGCTCAGCTTGGACAGCGACTCGACCGAGGTGCCAGGGCGGATGGTTTCATCGCGGCCCAGCATCAGCATGCCGTTGATGTCCTTGACGGCCACCACCGACTTGTCAAAACGACCCTCGGCTTGCGCCAGGGCCGCGCGGCGATGCGACTCGGCAGCGAAGGCGTCGAGGTCGGCGCGCGAGAAGCCTTCCAGTGTGGCGATCAGGTCGGCCGAAATGCCTTGGGGCACAAACGCCGTGCCACTGTTGATGCGGGGGTCCATGACCCAAGCGCCACCGTCAGAGCCCATGGGCCAGCGGCTCATGGATTCCACACCACCGGCCACGATCATGTCTTCCATGCCCGACATGATGCGAGCGGCCGATTGGTTCACGGCTTCCAGGCCCGAGGCGCAAAAGCGCGACAGCGTCACGCCGCCCACGCTTTGCGCCCAGCCCGCGTCGAGCACGGCGGTGCGGGCGATGTCGGCACCTTGTTCACCCACGGGGGTGACGCAACCCAGCACCAGGTCGTCCACCAGGGAGGTGTCGAGGTGGTTGCGGCTTTGCAGGGCCTGCAGCAGCGTGCGCAGCAGCCAAACAGGCGTGGCCTGGTGCAGGCTGCCGTCTTTCTTGCCTTTGCCGCGCGGCGTGCGCACGGTGTCGAAAATGTAGGCTTCGGTCATGGAGAAGCTCCTTCTATGTGTTGAATCGATCTACTCGGCGTAACGGGCGCGTGCAGCCGCCACTCACAAGAAACGGGAGGCCAGCTCCTTCATGATCTCGTTGGTGCCGCCATAGATGCGTTGCACGCGCGAATCGGCCCACAGGCGCGCAATCGGGTACTCCTTCATGTAGCCGTAGCCACCGAACAGCTGCAGGCATTCGTCGATCAGCTTGCACTGGTTGTCGGTGATCCAGTACTTGATCAGCGCGGCGCGGTCCACCCCCAGCTCACCCTTGAGGTGCGCCACCATGGCGGCGTCCACCAAAGCGCGCGAGGCCATCAGCAAAGCCTGGCACTCGGCCAGCTTGAAGCGCGTGTTCTGGAAGCTGAAGATGGTCTTGCCAAAGGCCTTGCGCTCTTTGGTGTAGTCGAGCGTGACCTTCATGGCCAGCTCCATTGCGGCGATGCCCGCCAGGGCCACCAAAAGGCGCTCTTGCGGCAGCTCTTGCATCAGCTGGAAAAAGCCCATGCCTTCTTGCTCGCCCAAGAGGTTGTGCTTGCTGACCACCACGTCATCGAAGAACAGCTCGGAGGTGTCTTGCGCCTCCATGCCGATCTTGTCGAGGTTGCGGCCACGGCGGAAGCCCTGGGCCTCGTCGGTCTCGAGCACAAACAGCGAGATGCCTTGTGCGCCTGCATCTTTGTTGGTCTTGCAGACCACGATGATCAGATTGGCCAGCTGGCCATTGGTGATGAAGGTCTTGCTGCCGTTGATCTTGTAGGTCTGACCATCTTCAGACTTGATCGCCAGCGTGCGCACGCCTTGCAAGTCAGAGCCGGTGCCAGGCTCGGTCATGGCGATGGCCGTGATGAACTCGCCCGTGGCCATCTTGGGCAACCAGCGCTTTTTTTGCTCGTCGGTGCCAAAGTGCAGGATGTAGGGCGCCACGATGCCCGAGTGCAGCGAGCCGCCAAAGCCGCCGATGCACGCTTCGCCTTGGGCCAGAACCAGGGCCGCTTCGTGGCCGAAGTCGCCGCCGCCGCCACCATATTCCTCAGGCATCGAAGCGCACAGGAAGCCGTTGGCGCCGGCGTCTTCCCAGGCTTGGCGGTCCATCATGCCTTGGGCGCGCCAGGCTTCGTCCTTGGGCTGCCACTGCTGGGTCATGAAGCGCTTGGCAGAGTCAAACACCATTTGGTGTTCTTCGGTCATCCATGCGGGGGCGAAATTTTGAATAGCCATGTGGGTGTCTCCTCGGTATCTGAACGCGTCAGCTTGCGCACGGTCACTGACAACCCAGTGGAACGAGGGTAATTTCAATTACCGCTTGTCGCAGCCCGCTTGTGCAGCGGATCTGCCTGGGGCATCGCAGGCTGCCCTGCGTTTTCTTCAGTGATGATCGGCATAGCCTAAGGCCGACAATATTGACGTTAACGTCAACGTCAGGCAAGAGGGCTGGCCGGTAAAGCAGCTCAAATCGTGCATTTGGTAAGATCCATTACCTAGCCGGAAACGACACAACCTCCCATGCCCATGAGCCCCACGGAGCGCCGCCGCGCCTCGTCCATCACCCCCGACGACCGGCGCGCGGCCCTGAGCAGCATGCGCGCAGACACCTTGCAGCGCATCGAGCGCGCCGTCCTGGCGCTGTTCTCAGAGCAAGACTTCCACGAGGTCAGCCTGATCGACGTGGCCAAGTCGGCCAATGTGTCGCTGCAAACGATCTACAAATACTTTGGCAGCAAAGAAGTGCTGGTCTACGCCATGCTCGACGTGATGCTGGGCCGCCTGGCCGCGCGCATGATCGACCACCTGCAAGGCATTGACGACGCGCGCGAGCGGCTGCGCAAAACCTTTTGGGTCACGCTCGACTACATGGACAAGCACCCTGCGGTGATGATGCTGCTGTTCACGGCGGTGCCGGTGTCTCGGCACCAGAACATCCGCATCTACGAAAGCCCCGAGCTGATGGGCGCGCTGCTCGGTGTGCTCAAAGATGGGCAGTCGCGCGGGGTGCTCAACGCCGAGGTCTCCAGCAAGATCTTGTTGGACGTGTTCATGGGCGTGATCGGCCGCGTGGTGCTGATGCACATCGTGCGGCGCGAAAAAACCTCGCTGCTCGACCAGTTCGATGCGCTGTTTGGCATCGTGTGGCGAGCGATGTCAACGCCCGAGCCGTGATCACAGCTGGACGGTGCGACCCACAAAGAGCACCGGACCCGTGGGGCGCCCAATGGTGGAGCCTCCGGCAGGCTCCAGCGTCAACTCAAACAGCTGCTTGCTGCCCAAGCCGGGCAGGCGGCTGACGGGCACCACATAGGTTTGCCCGGCTTTGACCAGGCCCAACGAGGTCGGTCCTTTGGCGCCATCGGGCTTGGTCCAAAACTGCAAGGTCTTGCCCTCGGGCACCGGCGGCGTCTCGCCCACGGGCACCAGTCGAACGGCGTCGCCAGCGACGACCTCAACCACCCAGCCGGTGGCCTTGTCTGGGCTCTGCAGCACAGCCAGATAACGGGCCGCTTGTGCCCCCGCGACGCCTGTGGGCGCTGCACCGTCTCGCGCACCTTGGGGCAGCAAAACCGTGCCCATGACCACCGACGCGGCCAGTGCAAACGCGCTGGTCGCTCGCCAGAAGCCCACGCTGCGCCACACCGGCTCGTTGGCTGCGGGTGTCACCGCCATGGCCTGCGCCACGGGTGGTACGACAGCGCTCACGCCCAGGCGGCTCATCAGCTGGTCCCACAGCTCGGGGCGCACCGCCATGGGCGAGACACGCTGGTTGAGCGAGAGCAGTTGGTCTTGCCAGGCGTAGACCTCGGCTTGCAAATCCAGGTCTTGGGCCATGCGCGCCTCAAAGGTGCGCTTGTCGGCCGGGCTCAAGGTGCCCAGCACGTACTCACCCGCATTGGCAATGCGTTCTTGGGTGTCTTCGAAATTCATGACAAGCACTCCTTCAGCGCCAGCAGGCCACGCCTGATCCAGGACTTGACCGTGCCCACGGGCCTGTCGAGCTTGTGGGCGATTTGCTCGTGTGTGTAGCCTTCGACGTAGGCGTCAATCACACACTGTCGTTTGCTGTCGTCGAGTTGTGCCAGGCAGCGCGACAAGGCCTCTTCGTCGTGCTGCGCATCGTCGCCGGGGTGTCCCATCTCGTGGCCTGAGGCTTCGGCCACCTGGTCGATCGCATCGCCCATGGGCTCTTCGCGCCCACCGCGCCTGGCTTCGTCCAGGGCACGGTGGCGCACCACGGTGTAGATCCAGCCTCGCCCAGATCCCAGGGCGCGCTGGTAAGTGCCTGCGCGCTGCCAGATCTGCAAGAAGGCGTCTTGCAGCACATCGTGCGCGACGTCGCGGTTGCGCACGATGCGCATGGCCACGCCCAACAACCAGCGCGACTCACGCTCGTACAGAGCCTTCAAGGCAAAGCGCTCACCACGGGCGCAAGCCTCCAAGGCAGCATCGTGGTCAAAGTCGTCGTCGGTCTGGATCATGGGCGTGACACAGGTTGGAGAGCCAGGATGCTCAGTCTTGCGCGTGAGGGATGGCGATGTCAACCACGCTCACGCTGGTCGGCAATTTGCCACGCAGGGCGGCTTTGCCGGTCAGCACGTTGACGTCGTAAAGGCTGACACTGCCGTCGGCGGCGGTCAAGGTGGCCAAGGCACGGTTGGACACGGTGACACCGGCGCGCACCACGCTGTAGATGTCAAAGCCGCTCAAGGCGCTGGTGTCCAGCGTCAGCTTGCCCGTGGCCACGAGCGAGCCGTTGTTCGGTGGCGATTGCAGCGCGATCTGGTCCAGGTTGGCGTCCAGCACCAACAAGGTTGTGCCTGTGGTGGCGGGGGTGGCAGGGCTCAAGTCGTTGTTGGTATACGCCGCGCCGACCACACCCGCAGCGGCTGTGCCGGCGGTGTAGCTCAGGGCGCCATCGACCAGGGTCACGCCCCCGGCATTGACGTTGTGACGCAGGTTCTGACCGGTGTCACTGACGATGCGCAGGCGGTCGGCCACGGGGTTGAAGTCCACACCAAAGGCAGTGCCAGACAGGGCCACGCTCAAGCGGTTGACCAAGGTGGCCACGGCGTTGGTGGTGTCGAGGGTGTAGACGCCACCGGCTTCGCCGACGCCGTAGAGCTTGCCATCCTGCACGCGGAAGTCGATGCCCACCAGCTTGGTGTCGACCTGCAGGCCATTGACGGTGCCGATGATGCGGGCCTTGCCAGGACGCGACTCGTTGAAGCACACCAGGCGGCCATCGGCGCCCAAGCCCACGACGTTGAGTTCATCGGCATCACCGCGGTGCTTGGCGGGTGCCTCGGCCGTGTCCAGCATGCCGCTGGCGCAATTGAGTTTGCCTTCGCCGGCGAAAGCGGCAGAGCTGGCCAGCAAGCTGGCGGCCAAAGTCAGTGCAAAACGGACAGACATGTCTCTTCTCCTGGGAGGGTATAGGTGAATCTGAGGTGCCTACATGGCGGTCTCGTGTTCACTACGCGCCCAGGTCAGAAAAAGATGCACACCCTCCGAAAAATTCCCAAGGCAGCCACAAAGCCGCTGTCACGAGGCATTCACCACGCTGGATTAGGGTGCGGGCATGTACCACTCGCTCCAGATCTGCCGCGCCCTCGCCGCCCTCATGGTGGTGTGTTTTCACGTGAGCGGCAATCTGCACCGCGACCGCTACATGGGCGCGGCTGCCGAGGGCATCCAAAGGCTGTTCTCGTTTGGTGACGCCGGTGTGCCGTTTTTTTTCGTGCTCAGCGGCTTCATCGTCACCTGGGTGCATTGGCGCGACTTCCATCACCCCGAGCGCCTGGGTCGCTACCTGTTCAAGCGCGCCAGCCGCATCTACCCCGTTTACTGGTTGGTGTTTGCGCTGGCCTACGCGGCCGCTTGGCTGACGCCTGGCTTGCGCGACACGCTGCCGCAAGACGCCGCCACCTTGGTCAAGTCACTGCTGCTGATCCCGCAGGACAAGGGCATCACGGGTGGCACGGGCGCGCCTGTCTTGTTCGTAGCCTGGACCTTGCAGTACGAAATGGCGTTCTATGCCGTCATGGCATTGGCCATCGTGCGGCCGGCTTTGTTGATGCTGCCCGTGGCTCTGTTTGCACTGAACCTGTGGGGGCAGGCCTTCGGTACGGGCGTGCTGCAGGACTTCTTCGCCAACCCACGCGTGTTCTTGTTTGCCCTTGGGGTGGGCGTGGCCGGCTTGGCGCGCAGCGCGGCGCCACTGCCCCATGCCCGCGTGTGGGCGGTGGCGTTCGCGTGCGGGTTTGCAAGCCTGGCGGGCCTGGAGGTGGCACAGGGACGCCAAGACTGGCCCATCGACGCGGTGCTGCTGTACGGCGGTGTCAGCGCGGGCTTGGTCTGGGCCTTGGTGCGCAGTGAAGATCAGGGCGTGCCGGTCTCGCCCAGCTCTTGGATGGCCCGTCTGGGCGACGCCTCGTATGCGCTGTACCTGTTGCATGTGCCGGTCATGTCATTGCTTTGCAAAAGCGTGATGCACCTGGGGCTGCGGGGGCCCGCAGGCGCCTGGGCGGCCTTGGGCCTGGTGGTGGCCGGTTGCTGCGTCACGGCGCTGGCCTTTCATGTCTGGCTTGAGCGCCCCATGACCCAGTGGATCGGACAGCAGTGGCGCGTCAATACGTCACGCCTTCGTTGGATTTGAGCCAGGCCTGCCCCAGCCTCCCTCAAGTCTGGAGACACCTCTCCGACAACAGGACGTGCTCTGTGGTGTCCGAAAGGCCCAGAGCTGCAGACCTCAGGGCTCGCGACAAACCACTTCAGGGGCTAGGCATGTCCATCCATCTCACCATCCGCAACAAGATCCTGGGCTTGGGCATGCTGGGGCTGGGCTTCGTGCTCTGCGTCGGCGGCGTCGGCCTCATGGCCACCAGCAAGCTCAACGCCAGTGCAGAGCACATCAGCGCCATCGGCTCGGCCCTCAAACAGCAAATGCACGCCGACATGATGCACGACGCCCTGCGCGGCGATGTGCTGCGCGCCATGCTGAACTCGACCAAGCGCGACGAGGCGGAAACCAAGTCCATCCAAAACGAGCTGGCCGAACACACCAAAACCTTCAAAGACGCCATCCAGAGCCTCTCTGGCATGCCGCTGGACCCCACCGCCATGAAGGCGCTGAACGAGATCAAGCCGGCCTTGGACGCCTACGTCAGCAATGCCGACAAGGTGGTTCAGCTGGCCAACACCGACACCGCAGCCGCGGAAGCGGCTTTGCCTGCGTTTCAAACCGCCTTCGACGCCCTGGAAAAAGCCATGGGTGACCTGGACGATTTGCTGGAGGCACATGCCCAAACCATCCAGACCGGTGCGGCAGAGACCCATGGCAATGCCCGTTTGATCATTGTGCTGGCCGCCCTCTTCTCGGGTGCTTGCCTGCTGGGCATCGGCATCGCCATCACCCGCAGCGTCTTGCAGCCGATCCGGGCGGCGGTCAAGATCGCAGAGGCCGTGGCCGCAGGCGATTTGAGCTCGCGGATCAGCGCCACGGAGCAAGACGAGACCGGCCAGCTGATGCGCTCACTCCAAGAGATGAACGATAACCTCAGCCGCATCGTGTCTACGGTGCGCGAAAGTGGCGAGCACATCGCCACAGGCAGCACGCAAATCGCCAGCGGCAACACCGACCTCAGCCACCGCACCGAGAACCAGGCCAGCAGCCTGCAGACCACGGCATCGTCCATGGTGGAGCTGAGCGAAACCGTGAGCCACAACGCCGAAACCGCACGCCACGCCACGCAACTGGCGCACTCGGCCAGCGAGGTGGCAGCCAAGGGTGGCGATGTGGTGGGCCGCGTGGTTGAGACCATGGCCGACATCTCTCAGTCGAGCCAAAAGATCAGCGACATCATCAGCGTGATCGATGGCATTGCCTTCCAGACGAACATCCTGGCGCTCAACGCGGCCGTGGAAGCGGCCCGTGCCGGCGAGCAAGGCCGTGGCTTTGCGGTGGTGGCGGCCGAGGTGCGCAGCTTGGCGCAGCGCAGTGCCAATGCCGCCAAAGAGATCAAGAACCTCATCAACACCAGCGTTGAAAAGGTGCAAACAGGCACCGCTTTGGTCGACGATGCGGGCCGCACGATGGGCGACATCGTGACGCAGGTCAAGCAAGTGGCCGACCTGATCAGCGAGATCGGCACGGCCACGCACGAGCAGACCAGCGGCATCCAGCAAATCAGCAACTCGGTGGCCCAGCTGGACGAAGTGACGCAGCAAAACGCCGCCCTGGTGGAAGAGTCTGCTGCCGCCTCAGAGAGCCTGCGGCGTCAGGCCGATCAGCTGTTGGCCTCGGTGAGCGTGTTCCGCTTGACCTGAGTTGACTCAACGGCCCCGGTGGGCACCATGATCACAACAAGCCGGCTTCGCGCAGCTTGTCCTTCTTGCTCTTGCGCTTGCCTTTGACGCCGCCGTTGGGATCCAGGCCCTTGGGCGCTTGATCAGGCGCATCGACGGCGCCGGCGTCGGCCTCAAACCCATCGCCCTCTGGCGAAGGCGTGGCCGATGCCGTGGGCTCAAAGCCCTCGATCACCTCACGCGGCACGCGCAGGCCTTGGCGCTTTTCAATGAGGCGAAAGTGCGCCTCGGTGTCGGCACTGACAAAGCTCACCGCCAAGCCGCTGGCACCGGCTCGGCCCGTGCGGCCAATGCGGTGGGTGTATTCGGCCGGCGCGCGCGGCAGGTCAAAGTTCACCACCACGGGCATGTCGGCGATGTCGATGCCGCGTGCGGCCACATCGGTGGCCACGACCACTTGCAGCTCGCTGGCCTTGAAGGCATCGAGCACGGCACGCCGGCCGCCCTGGCTCAGGTCACCATGGAAGGCAGCGGCATGGATGCCCGCTCGGTGCAGCTTGTGCGCCACCAGCTCGGTGCCGTACTTGGTGGCGGCAAACACCAGCACCCGCGACCAAGCCTCTTGCGTGATCAGCTGGCGCAGCAGCTGGGCGCGGCGGTCGGGGTCGACCACGATGGCGCGCTGGGTGATGTCGGGCGCGGTCTCGGGCTCATGGGGCAGCTCGATGTGGATGGGGTCGTGCAACAGGGTGTCGGCCAGCGCCTGCACATCGGCCGGGAAGGTGGCCGAGAAGAACAGGCTTTGGCGGCGCGTGGGCAGCATCTCCAGGATGCGACCCAGCTCGGCCGAGAAGCCCAGGTCCAGCAAACGATCGGCTTCGTCCAGCACCAAAGTGGCCACATTGGCCAAGCTCAAGGCGTTGTGGTCGATCAGATCGAGCAAGCGGCCCGGCGTGGCCACCACCACATCGGCACCACCGCGCAAGGCCATCATCTGCGGGTTGATGGACACGCCACCAAAGGCCACGCACAGCTTGATGGGCAAAGGCACATCTTGCGCAATGCCGCGCACCACCTCGCCCACTTGCACCGCCAGCTCGCGCGTGGGCACCAAGATCAAAGCCTGCAAGCGCCGTGGGTTGCTGCGTTTGGCCGTGAGCAGCTGGTGCAGGATGGGCAGCACATAGGCCGCCGTTTTGCCCGAGCCGGTTTGCGCCAGGCCCAGCACGTCCTCGCCTTGCAAGATGACCGGGATGGCCGAGGCTTGGATGGGCGTGGGGCTCTCGAAGCCGTGTTCGGCGACGGCACGGGAGAGGGACTGCGACAGTCCAAGGGCGGCAAAAGACATGCGCGCAGTGTAAGGGCCAGCCCCTTCAACGCCGCGGCAGCCCTTCACGGTCGGCGACAATGGATGCCCAACGATCCACAAGCAGCGATCAACGCTGCGCACCGAAAGCCCGCATGACCTCGATCCCCGCTTGCCCTGTTTGCGCCATGGAGAACACCTACCCCGACGGCGACAACCTGGTCTGCCCGGACTGCGGCCATGAGTGGCCCGCCCAGGCCGCTGCAACCGATGTGGCCGAAGAAGGCGAGGCCGTGATCTGCGATGCCAACGGCACGCCCCTGGCCAACGGCGACTCGGTGATCTTGGTCAAAGACCTCAAGGTCAAAGGCTCGTCGATCACGCTCAAAAAGGGCACCAAAGTCAAAGGCATCCGCCTGACGGGCGGTGACCACGACGTGGACTGCAAGGTCGATGGCATCAGCCTGCAGCTCAAGTCGGAGTTTTTGAAGAAGGCCTGAGCGCAGGCCGCCTTCACGCGCATCAACCCTGCGCGCCCTCGCCTTCGTCGTAGCAGGTCAGGGTGTCGTCCTCAGACTCATCGGCCAGAGACCAGCCCAGCTTGGGCCAACCGCCTGCGTGGATGCTGGCGCCGTAGAGTTGTTCAGGTTGAGCGATCTGTGAGGGGTTCATGCTGTGGCTCCTGTGCCGGTTGCGAGTGACTCCATGTTCGCCACGGGCGCACCGCCTGTGTGCAGGGCATTCACCGAGTCGCGTCCACCGGCTTGACGCATCGTGACAGATGCACGCTGGCCGCACCACGCAGATGCGGGGGATGCGTGACACATGCCTGCGTGAAGACCCTCAAGAGGGCTCATTTCAGGGCATGGCGCGCCGATATCCTTTGCATGCAGTTCACCAACGCCCCCCTCGTCGCCCCTGACCTCAGCCCTCTGCCTGCCAACGAAGCGCAGCGCCTGCAGGCCTTGTGGACCAGCCAGCTGCTGGACACGCCACCTGAACCCGATTGCGACGCCTTGGTGCGGCTGGCCGCCCAGACCCTGCGCATGCCGATGGCCTGGATGGCCCTGGCCGATGCCGACCGCCTGTGGTTCAAGGCCCGCATGGGCTTTGACATGGCCGAGATGCCACGGGCCATCGCGCCCTGTGCCCACACCTTGTTGCGCCCTGAGCAGCCGCTGCTGGTCAGCGACCTTACGCAAGACAATCGCTTTGCCGCACAACCCTGCGTGCTGGGCGCACCGCACTGGCGCAGCTACGCCGGCGTGGCCCTGGTCAATGCGCAAGGTCACGCATTGGGCACCTTGGCCGTGGCCAGCCCCTTGCCCTGCGCTTTCAGCCTGCAAGACGCAGCCAACCTGCACGACCTGGGCCTGTTGGCGCAAGACGCCCTGGACAAGCGCCGCCTGACGCAGCAGCTGATCCACATGACCTTGAGCGACCCGCTCACCGGCCTGTCCAACCGCAACGCCTTCCAGCAAGCCTTGCAGGTGGAGCTGGGTCATGCCATGCGCTGTGGCGAGCCCTTCTCGGTGCTGTGCATGGACCTGGACGGCTTCAAGGCCGTCAACGAGGGCTTTGGCCATGCGGCCGGCGAAGAGGTGCTGTGTGAAGTGGCCCGCCGCCTGCGCGAACAGGTGCGCCTGGGCGACTTGCTGGCGCGCTTTGGCAGCGACGAGTTCGGTGTGGTCATGCGCCACGGCGCGCAAGAGTCGGCGCAAGCGCTGGCCAAGCGCATCGTGCAAGCCGTGTGCGCGCCCATCACTTTGTCGAGCGGCGACACCATTGGCGTGGGCATCTCGGTGGGCATTGCGTCCTACACCGACGACATCGACTCGACCGGCACACTGC
>JAVLFO010000045.1:0-1620 GCA_046052805.1 Aquabacterium sp.
AAAGCCGCCATAATCTTTTGGGTCAAGGAGGACAGCACATGACCACCAGGTCGATTTCATTGGCTCACACCCTGTGTGTGGGCATCGCATTGACGCTCAGCGTCGCCGCCAGCGCAGCGGCCGATTTGCCCCGGGCACGCTTGGCCATCCAACGCCAGGCCATCTCGGCCCCTACCGGTGCAGACGCGCCGAAAATCGCCTTCCGCAAATTCGCGGCCAAGCCCAGCACCGACAAAATCGGCGTCATCCAAACGGGTTGGTTTTGCGGCTCGAGCCAAGACATCCGATTTACCAAAGAGTACGTCAACTTGGTCACGCGGGACCTGCAACGCGTGATCAACAGAGAGCTGACCGCCGCCGGCTACAGCCGAGCCACGGAGACCGAATCGGTGTTCGCTGGCAACACGCCGCCGCCATCGGCCGACTACGAACTGGGCGCCACCTTCATCGATTCGCAGTTCTACGCCTGCGAGCGCGACAAAATCATGCAAGGCACGATGTGGGTGCAAATGCGGTGGGAGCTGTTCTCGCCCAAGCTGCAAAAGGTGGTTTACAGCGTCACCACCGAAGGGTCGGCCGAGTTGATCGATACCGAGCGCCAACCCTTCACCGAGCTGACACAACGCACCTTCGCTTCGGCCACCCGCAACCTGCTGGCCGACCCTGCATTGGCTGAGCAATTGCGCAAGACCCTGGACGCTAAAGACGCCAGCGCTGGCACCAACAGCCCCTTGCTGCGCATTGCCCAGCGCGGCAGCGGCACCCAAAAGCTGCAAGACCGTGTGCCACAGCTGCAATCCAGCGTGGCCACCCTGTTCAGCGGCAATGGCAGCGGCAGCGGCTTTTTCATCCAGGCCGATGGCTACTTGCTGACCAACCACCATGTGGTGGGCGATGCCAAGTACGTCAAGGTCAAGCTGGCCAATGGCCGTGAGCTGGTAGGCGAGGTGCTGCGCAGCGACCGCGCACGCGATGTCGCCTTGGTCAAAACCGAAGCCGTGGCCCTGGCGCCCATGGAGCTGGCCAGCGACGAAGCCCGAGCCGGCGACGACGTCTATGCGCTGGGATCGCCACTGGGCGAAACCTTCGCCTCCTCACTGACACGCGGTGTGATCAGCGGCACCCGCGAGGTCGAGGGTCAACGCTGGCTGCAAAGCGACGTCAAGATCCTGCCTGGCAGCAGCGGCGGGCCCTTGCTGGGTAAAGACGGCACCGTGGTCGGCATGACCTCGCGCGGCCTGGGTGCCGGCATGGTCGGCATCAACCTGTTCATCCCCATCCGCGACGCCATGAAGACCTTGCAGCTGGACTTTGCGGCCAAGTGATGCCGTCACGAGGGCGGCCACCAGGCCGCGCTCAACACACGGCCATCAAGACGAGCGCTGGATCGAGTCGAAAGACAGCTCGACCAGCGCCTGCTTGTAAACCGAATCGGGCAAAACATCCAGGCACGACTTGGCCAGGTCAGCCTGAACTTGCGCGGCTTGGCGCGTGGCCTCCAGCGCGCCCGTGGCCTTGACGATCTCAACGATCTGGGCCATGCGCTCAACCTCGCCATGGATGATGGCGTTGCGGATCAGCTCTCGCTGCTCGGGCGTACCGCGCGCCATGGCCACCAGC
>JAVLFO010000046.1:0-4482 GCA_046052805.1 Aquabacterium sp.
TCCAAGGTTGCGGATGGACGCCCATTTTTGTGGAGGGCGACGAGCCACAAGCCATGCACCAGCTGATGGCGGCCGCGACCGACCAGGCGATTGAGTTGATCCAAAAGATCCAAGACGACGCGCGCAATCGCCAAGTCAAGACGCGGCCGCATTGGCCCATGATCGTGCTGCGATCACCCAAGGGCTGGACCGGCCCCAAAGAGGTCGATGGCCTGCAGATTGAGAACACCTTTCGCTCGCACCAAGTGCCGCTCGTCGTGAGCCCGGCCTTCCCGGCGCACGTCAAGCTGCTGCAAGACTGGATGAGCAGCTACCGGCCAGATGAGCTGTTTGATGAGCGCGGCTGTCTGCGACCCGAGCTGGCAGCACTGGCCCCCAAGGGCACGCAACGCATGGGGGCCAACCCACACGCCAATGGTGGGCTGTTGATGCGCGAGCTGCAGCTGCCTGACTTCAGGGACCACGCGCTGAAAGTCCCCTCCCCTGGCGCTGCGCAGGCACAAGACACGTTTGCACTGGCGCCGTATCTGCGTGAGGCCTTGCGCCTGAACCAGACGCAACGCAACTTCCGGATCTTTGGGCCGGATGAAACCTTGTCTAACCTGCTGGGGGCGGTGTTCGATGTGACCAACCGCCAGTGGGACGCACAGCGGCTGGACAACGACGAGTTCTTGCAGCGCGAGGGCCGGGTGCTCGACGCCATGCTCAGCGAGCACCAATGCCAAGGCTGGCTAGAGGGCTACCTGCTCACAGGGCGACACGGGTTGTTCAACAGCTACGAAGCCTTTGTGCGCATCGTTGACTCGATGTTCAGCCAGCACGCCAAGTGGCTGAAGGTGACGCGCGAGTTGCCTTGGCGCAGGCCTGTTGCCTCGCTGAACTACCTGTTGACATCACACGTTTGGCAGCAAGACCACAACGGCTTCACACACCAGGACCCTGGCTTCATTGACCACGTGGTCAACAAAAAGGCCGACATCGTGCGCGTGTACCTGCCGCCCGATGCCAATTGCCTGCTGTCGGTGATGGACCACTGCCTGCGCAGCGCCAACTACGTCAACGTGGTGATCGCCGGCAAACATGCCATGCCGCAATGGCTGACGATGGCGCAAGCCGCTGTGCATTGCACCGAGGGCATTGGCATTTGGCCTTGGGCCAGCAACGACCGTGAAGCCGTGCCCGATGTGGTGCTGGCCTGTTGCGGAGACACCCCCACGCTGGAAGTGTTGGCGGCCACGTCCATTTTGCGAAAGCACATGCCGACCTTGAATGTGCGCGTGGTGAATGTGGTGGACTTGATGAGGCTGCAATCGGCCAGCCAGCACCCACATGGTTTGAGTGAAGGCGACTTCGACGCGATCTTCACGCGCGACAAGCCCGTCGTGTTTGCCTTTCATGGCTACCCGTCATTGGTGCATCAGCTCACCTACCGGCGCCACAACCGCCAGATCCATGTGCATGGCTACCAAGAAGAAGGCACGATCACCACCAGCTTTGACATGCGTGTTCAAAACAAGCTCGACCGCTTCCATTTGGTACAAGCGGTGTTGGCTTGCTTGCCGCCATCAGGGCCGCTCAGCAACCAGGGCAGCCACCTCAAGCAAGCCATGCAAGACAAGCTGATCGAGCACAAGCTCTACATCGATCAGCACGGACAAGACCTGCCCGAGGTGCGCGACTGGGTGTGGGGAGCCACAACATGAAGCGCTTGGCGCAGACCGCACATGCGCTGCTCGCTGAGCACAAAGGCCTGCTGGCCATGGACGAGAGCAACAGCACTTGCAACCAGCGCTTCGCCGCCTTGGGCATTGCCCAAACCCCTGCGATGCGCGCTGCCTACCGCGAGATGCTGCTGAGCACACCCGGCCTGAGCGATTGCATCAGCGGTGTGATCTTGTACGACGAAACCATGCGCCAAACACAGCTGGATGGCACGCCCTTTGTGCAACTGGCGCGCGATGCGGGCTTGGTGGTGGGCGTCAAGGTGGACGTGGGCGCCCATGACCTCTCAGGACACCCGGGCGAGAAAATCACCGAGGGCCTGGACGGCTTGCGTGAGCGCCTGCAAAGCTACGCCGAGATGGGTGCGCGCTTTGCCAAGTGGCGCGCGGTGATTGCCATCGACGATGTGCGTTTGCCCAGCCCCGCATGCATCGACGCCAACGCGCACGCCCTGGCCCGCTACGCCGCGCTGTGCCAAGAGGTCGGCTTGGTGCCCATCATCGAGCCCGAGGTGTTGATGGACGGAACCCACACGCTGTTACGGGCTCAAGCCATCACCGAGAAGGTCTTGCGTTGTGTGTTTGCGCACCTGGCACTGCAAGGCGTGGCGCTGGAGGCGACGTTGCTCAAGCCCAATATGGTGATCGCGGGCTTGGCGTGCCATACACAAAACACGGCCAGCGAAGTGGCCGATGCCACGGTGCAATGCTTGCTGCGGGTCGTGCCGGCTGCTGTGGCGGGCATCACCTTCTTGTCCGGTGGGCAATCAAGCGAGCTGGCCAGCGAAAGGCTCAACGCCATGCAAGTCAGACACGGCAAGTCGGCCCGTTCACACCCCCTGCCCTGGCCGCTGTCGTTCTCGTTTGCCAGAGCCCTTCAGCAACCGGCCATGGCGCTGTGGGCTGGGCATCAGGTCAACAGGGACAATGCCCAAGCAGCGCTGTTGCAACGCGCTCGCTGCAACCAAGCCGCTTTGCAGGGGCACTACAGCGCAGCCATGGAGACCCATACGCCATGAGCACACCCCTGAAAATTCACGTGATCCGCCACGGCGAAACCGCATGGTCTTTGTCAGGGCAACACACAGGCCGCACCGACCTGCCGCTGACGCCCAATGGCGAGGCCATGGCGCGTGCGCTCGCTCCCATGCTGGCGCGACTTGCGTTTTCGCGCGTGCTTTGCAGCCCAAGGCTTCGGGCACGCAGCACGTGTGAGCTGGCTGGGCTTGGCCCACATGCCGAGACCGAGCCACTGTTGGCCGAGTGGGACTATGGCGACTTTGAAGGCCTGCGCACCAGCGAGATCCAACAAAAGCACCCTGCATGGGACATCTGGACCGACGGCTGCCCCGGGGGCGAAATGCCCTTGCAGGCCGCACAACGCGCAGACGAGGTCATCGCCAAACTGTGCGAAGGCCAAGGACGGGTCGCGCTGTTCACACATGGGCAGTTTGGCCGGGTTTTGGCTGCCAGGTGGATCGGTTTGGCAGCGACCCATGGGCAGCATTTCGCCATCGACCCTGCGTCCATCAGCATCCTTGGGTACGAGGCGGCGCATCCACAAAGGCGGGTCATTGCTTTGTGGAATGCAAGGCCAGGCATTTCTCATTGATGCGCGTGAGCATTTGATGCCAAGACGTCGCAAACGCGTCAACACCCTCGCGCTGAAGCTGTTCGGCCATGGCTGTGTCGTCCACCCCTTCGCGGCGAAACTCCTCCAGCACCGCATCGGCATGGCCGCCGTCCATGGGCAACGCCGAGCCCACTTGGCCATGGTCGGCAAAGGCCAGCAAGGTCGGCTCAGGCAAGGTGTTGATGGTGTGCGGTGCCGCAAGGGCTTGCACGTAAAGGGTGTCTGGCACTGCCGGGTCTTTCGCAGCAGTACTGGCGAACAGCAAACGCTGCGGCGGCGCGCCCGCCTCGGCCAAGCGCAACCAGCGCTCAGTGACCAGCCATTCGCAATGCGCGCGGTATGTGCGCATGGCCATCACGATGCCCAGCCGGTTGTGAAAGGGCTGCGACACGCTCGGGTTGACCGCCACATCCCAGCGGCCTACAAACAAAGACGCGACCGATGACACCTGCACATCCAGGCCATCGGCCAAACGCCGCTCCAAGCCGCGCGCGTGGGCATGGGCGGCCGCCAGGTAATGCGCAGGCGAAAACAGCAGCGTCACGTTCACCGGGATGCCATCAAAGATCACCTCCTCGACCGCACGAATGCCTTCGGCGGTGCCCGGGATTTTGATGAGCACATTGGGCTTGCCAGCCTGCCTGTGCAGTTTGGCGGCCGCCTGGATGGTGTGCGCAGCGTTGCCTGCCAGCAGGGGTGACACCTCATGCGACACCCAACCGTCGCCGCCATCGGTGGCGTCAAAAATGGGCGTGAGCAGATCGGCAGCGCTTCTGATGTCCTCGGTTGCCAGCTCGAAGAACAGATCTTCCGCGTCCAGGCCGAGCTGGTCTTTCAGTGCGATGGGCTCGTCGTAGGCGTCGCCAGCCAGTGCGCTTGCAAAGATCGTCGGGTTGGATGTCAGGCCGGTGATGGCCTCGTCGGCGATGTAGCGCGCGAGCGTGCCGCTTTGCAGCAAGGGCCGGCTGATGTAGTCCAGCCACAGGCTTTGGCCAAGCGCGTGAAGCTGGTTGCAGGGCAAGCTCATGGGGACTCCATTGGGGTGCGCACAACGACGATCGTGAGGCTCGAACCCTTGTACGGCGCATGAGTTGACCCGTCTGTTCGAAAGCGCACCCGTACCAGCAC
>JAVLFO010000047.1:0-3027 GCA_046052805.1 Aquabacterium sp.
CGGCGGCGTCCAGGGCCAGTTTGCTGGCGTGTTCGTCGGTGAACTTCTTGATCGCAGCCGGGGTGTCTGCCGTGATCCCGCGCGCGCCCACGAAGCGGCAGGGCATCAGGCGGATGTCGACGCTGTACTCGGCCTTGAGGCGGTGCTGCACCACTTCGAACTGCAGCTGGCCGATGGCGCCCAGCAGCATCGAGCCGCCCACCTCGGGTCTGAAGACCTGAATGGCGCCTTCTTCGCCCAATTGCATCAAACCCGCCTGCAATTGCTTGCTTTTCATGGGGTTGGCCAATTCGACCGTTTGGAACAGTTCGGGCGCAAAAAACGGCAGGCCGGTGTATTGCAGGGTGATGCCGTCGGTGATGGTGTCGCCCAGTTGCACGCCGCCGTGGGTGGTGAAGCCAATGATGTCGCCAGCAAAGGCCTCGTCGACCGCTTCTCGGCGCTGCGACAGGAAGGTCACCACCGAGGTGGGGCGCAACTCTTTGCTGTTGCGCTGCACCTTGAGCTTCATGCCGGGCGTGTATTTGCCCGAGCACACGCGCACAAAGGCGATGCGGTCGCGGTGGGACGGGTCCATGTTGGCCTGCACCTTGAAGACCACGCCCGAGAAGTTTTCCAGCTCGGGCAGCACCTCTTTGTGCGAGCCGTCTTTTTCGGTGCTCAGGCGAGGGCGGGGCGCGGGGGCCAGGTCCACCAGGGCGTCGAGCACTTCTTGCACGCCGAAGTTGTTCACCGCCGAGCCAAAGAACACGGGGGTTTGCTTGGCGGCCAGGAAGAGCTCCAGGTCAAACGCAGGGGCCGCTTCTTTCATCAGCTCCATATTGGCTTCGGCCAGCTCCCAGTCGTGGCCGAACTTGGCGTGTAGCTTGTCGCGCTCGGCCAGGGGCACGGTTTCATCGTCGTCGCCGCGCTTGTCTTCGCCGGCTGCGAACAGGCGCATGCTTTGGGTGCGCAGGTTGACGATGCCGCCAAACTGCTTGCCTTGGCCCACGGGCCAGGTCATGGGCACGCAGGGCATGCCGAGTTCTTGCTCGACCTCGTCCAGCAGTTCAAGCGGGTCGCGGCCTTCGCGGTCCATCTTGTTCACGAACGTGATGATGGGCGTGTCGCGCTGGCGGCAAACCTCGATCAGGCGCTTGGTTTGCGCTTCCACGCCGTTGGCCGCGTCGATCACCATGAGGGCCGAGTCGACGGCGGTGAGCACGCGGTAGGTGTCTTCCGAGAAGTCTTTGTGGCCAGGGGTGTCGAGCAGGTTGACCACATGTTCGCGGTAGAGCATCTGCATGACCGACGATGCCACCGAGATGCCGCGCTGCTTTTCGATTTCCATCCAGTCAGAGGTGGCATGGCGCGAGGCCTTGCGGCCCTTGACGGCGCCAGCGATGTGGATCGCGCCCGAGAACAGCAGCAGCTTTTCCGTCAGCGTGGTTTTACCCGCGTCAGGGTGGGAAATGATGGCGAAGGTGCGGCGGCGGCCGGTTTCGTTGGAAAAGGGAGAGGTAGACACGACTGAGGGCTCCGGGCGAACCCGACATGCTAGCTGATTCGCACTGGCAAGAGCACGTCCTCGATCGGCTCCGGCCTGTGCATCAGGTAGCCCTGGGCGTGGTCCACGCCGATGCGGCGCAGCTCGGCCACGGTGGCTTCGTCTTCAACAAACTCGGCAATCGTCTGGATGCCCAGCACCTGCGCGACGTTTTGGAAGCAGCTCACGGCCGCTTTGTCGAGGGCGCTCTCGGTCAAGGTCTTGATGAACTGGCCGTCGATCTTGAGGTAGTCCACCGTCAGGCTCTTGAGGTAGCCAAAAGAAGATGAGCCCGCGCCAAAGTCGTCCAGCGAGATGCGCACGCCCAAACGGCGCATTTCGGTGATGAAGGCGGTGGCGTCGGTGAGGTTGGTGATGGCGGCGGTTTCGGTGACCTCAAAACACAGCTGGCGCACGTTGAACGGCGTGCTGGCCACCTGCTCGGCCACGAAGCGGTGGAAGGCGCGGTCGCCAATGGACTGCCCCGACAGGTTGACCGAGACGGTGGCGACGCCGGCCATGGCCTCGCTGTGCTGGCTCATCCACTGAAACACGCTGCGCACCACCCAGCGGTCGATGCGCGAGGCCAGGTGGAAGCGCTCGGCCGCAGGCAAAAAGGCGCCGGGCGGGATCAGCTTGCCCTCGTCATCGCGCAGGCGCAGCAGCACCTCGGCATGGATGCGGTGGGGCGGCTCGCCAGGCGCTGGCGGGTTCAAGGGGGTGATGCGCTGGGCATACAGCACGAAGCGGTCGTCGTCGATGGCCTGTTCAATGCGGCTGGCCCACTGCATTTCGCCCCGGCGCGCTTTGAGGGCCTGGTCGGTGTCGAACCAGGCATGCACGCGGTTGCGGCCCGCCTCTTTGGCGGCATAGCAGGCGCTGTCGGCCGCTTGCAGGACCAGGGAGATGTTGCTCCAGCGCTGGTCGATGGGGACCAGCCCGATGCTGGTGCCAATGCGAAAGCGCCGACCCTCGTGGACGAAGCGGAAGTCCTCCATGGCGTCGCAGATCTTTTGCGCCACGCGCTGGGCTTGCTCGACGTCACAGTGTTCGAGGATCACGCCAAACTCGTCGCCGCCCAAGCGGGCCAGGGTGTCGCGGGTGCGCACGCAGGTTTGCAGCAAGGTGGTGACTTGGCAGAGCAGCTGGTCGCCCATGGCGTGGCCGCAGGCGTCGTTGACGAGCTTGAACTGGTCCAAGTCGATGTACATCATCGCGTGCTTGCTGCCCTCGGCATGGCATTTGTCCAGTGCCGTTTGCAGGCGCTGCTCGAACTCGGTGCGGTTGTACAAGCCGGTCAGCTCATCGTGCGTGGCACGGAAGCGCATCTCGTGGCCCATGCGGCGCTGCTCGGTCACGTCATGGAAAACCAGCACGGCGCCCAGCACCGTGCCGGCGTCGTCCAAGATGGGCGCGGCCGAGTCTTCGATGCCGTATTCACTGCCGTCGCGTGAGATCAGCTGGGTGTGCTGGCACTGAGGAGCGTCGTCCTCGCCACTGAG
>JAVLFO010000048.1:0-1985 GCA_046052805.1 Aquabacterium sp.
CGCGCAACTGCCCGCCTTCGAGGTGCTCGATGACGTCATGTACAAGGCCATCGCTGTCGGCTTTGCCTTCTTCACCATCGCGACGATCCTGGGCGCCTTCTGGGCGGCCGAAGCCTGGGGCGGCTACTGGAGCTGGGACCCCAAAGAGACCTGGGCCCTGATCGTCTGGCTCAACTACGCGGCATGGCTGCACATGCGCCTCATGAAGGGCTTGCGTGGTGGCTTCGCTGCATGGTGGGCCTTGTCGGGCCTGGTCGTGACGTCCTTTGCCTTCCTGGGCGTGAACATGTTCTTGTCCGGACTCCACTCCTACGGGCAGCTGTGACCCACACGCAGCACCCTAGGTCAAGCACACCTGCCTGGATCACGCCGGAGGTCCTCGCGCTGCTCCGTGCAGACCCTTGGTTCGGGAGCGTGTCGCCTGATTTTGAGCAAGCAATGCTGTCACTGGCCACCACCAAGCGCCTCCAGCACGGCGAGCACCTGTTTTTCCGAGGCGATGCGCCCTGCGGGCTTTACGCGATGCTCGAAGGCACGCTGCGCGTCTCTGGCGTCACGGAGGCCGGCAAAGAGGCGATCTTGTCTTTGGTCGACGCCCCGAGCTGGTTTGGCGAGATCTCGCTGTTTGACCGGCTACCGCGCACCCATAACGCCGCAGCAGAGGGCGGCGTGCGGGTACTGCACGTGCCACAAGCGCCCCTTCTTGCCCTCCTCGAACGTGAGCCCCAACACTGGCGCGAACTGGGCGTGCTCATGGCGCTGCGATTGCGACTGACCTTCATTGGCATGGAAGACCTCGCACTGCTGCCCGCGCAAGCCCGGTTGGCTCGCCGGCTGGTTTGGCTGGTCGAAGCATCGGCTTTGACGCCCACGGAGGGTGTTTGTGTCGTCCCCATCAGCCAGACGCAGCTGGGCTTGATGTTGTCCCTCTCGCGCCAAACAACCAACCAAGTCTTACAGGCGTTGCAAGACTTGGGCGTCTTGCGGGTCGCTTACGGGCGCATCGAGGTGCTCGACCGAGCCAAATTGATCGCCCAAGCCGGCATCTCGCGCAATGAACGGCACATCCTCAGCCAGCTCCAACCTGGCGGACCCAAGGCCACAGGTGCCGCAGCGTTCGACTGAGCTGGGTACTGGCGCTGCCGGACTCAAGAACGCACATCGACGGCCGATAAAAGCGGTGTCTAACCATTGACATTGCTGAGGCCACCATGCACTTCTACGTTTTGCGCGACGCCCGCGGGCACATCACCAGCCTGCACCGCAGCCCTGTAGAAGGTGCACAGCCGCTCTCCAACGATCATCCCGATGTCCTCGCATTCACTGGCCGGGAGGCAGAGCAAGCGCGGTTTTCGGAAATGGATGCTGGCTTGGTTCGGGTGGTGGAAGACTTGATCGACGCATTGATTCGTCGCAATGTGCTGTGCATCACCGACCTGCCGCTCGAAGCGCAACTCAAGCTCTTCGACCGCAAGCATTTCCGCGAGGGCCTGCAAGGCCATTCGTTGGAACTCCTCAGCCCCGCACAGGCCCGTCAACACGACAGCGACACAAGCACCCTGGGCGCTGTCTGGTCAGACATCTCTGAGTGAAAGAAGTGGCCTGCTGCGCAATATCGCTGCGCAGCACGACAAACTGCATGACCCGAATACCATCTCTCGCCTAGCGAGCCCTCGTCATCATGCAACAGTAGCGCTCGTTGCCGGAACGTGAACCTCAGTGCGCGGCCTTGCTCTTTGCCTTTGCACCATCGCCATGGGCTGCTTTCGGTGCGGCACTGTCGAGATCCTCTTCATCATCCGCAGCCGGCCTCGGCGCGGAAGCTTTAGACGCAGCAGCAGACACAGGACGCGGCACCACTGGAGCGATGCCTTCCAACTTGTTCTCGCGCATGTACTCGTCCATTTCTCGCCACCCTGCAAACACCGACGACTTATCGGCTTTGGGGTTCAGGACGTAGCCTGTCTCTTATACACATCTGACGC
>JAVLFO010000049.1:0-4948 GCA_046052805.1 Aquabacterium sp.
TGAAGGTGAACCATGGCATGGTGGCTGAGGCCGAAATGGGCCCCATCGTCACGCGCGAGGCCCTGGCGCGCATCGAGGGCTACATCGCCCTGGGCGTGCAAGAAGGTGCCTCGCTGGTGGTCGACGGGCGCGGCCTGCAGGTGCCTGGGCACGAGCAAGGCTTTTTCACGGGCGGCACGCTGTTTGACCACGTCACGCCCGACATGCGCATCTACCGCGAAGAGATCTTCGGGCCGGTGCTGTGTTGCGTGCGCGTGCCCGACCTGGCGCAGGCCATTGAATTGGTCAACCGACACGAGTTTGGCAATGGCGTGGCCTGCTTCACCAGCGACGGCCAAACCGCGCGCGAGTTCAGCCGCCAGATCGAGGTCGGCATGGTGGGCATCAATGTGCCCATCCCCGTGCCCATGGCCTGGCACGGCTTTGGCGGCTGGAAGCGCAGCCTGTTTGGTGACGCGCATGCCTACGGCGAAGAGGGCGTGCGCTTTTACACCCGCCAAAAATCGGTGATGCAGCGCTGGCCCACGGGTGCCAGCAAGGGCGCCGAGTTCGCCATGCCCACGGCCAAGTGAGCAAAAAAAAACCGACCGGCATGACGCTGGTCGGTTCGATGGCCACGGGTTCGAGCCCATGGTTCCCCCCTTGTTTTGATACAGCACTGTTGTGCCGCTGTGTGTCAGTTGCCCCCATTCCCTGAGGCCTGCTCTTGTTGTCTCCGCCCCTCGCTTGCTCAGACGTTTGCAACGCCCTTGTTGGTGAAGGACTATACGGAACACGCCAATCAGGTCGGCACCCTCGGGAGGGGGCTGTGTGTAAGCAAAGGCAAAGCCGCTTTCACGACACCAAGGACGCCGGCTGCAGGTGGCCGCTGCCCTCGGGCGCGCGGCTGGCTGATTGGCCGCTGCACTTGACGAACACATAGTCGGCCGGGTTCACGGTGCGGGTTTCAAGCCAGTAGCGCCAAGTCGACTTGGGCCAGATGGCGAAGTTGATGCCATCGGCCGTTTGGTACCAGCTCTTGCAACCCGAGCTCCACACCGTCCCTTGCAAGGCCTCGGTCATCTCACCCAGAAAGCGCGTCATGGCTTGGGGCTTGACGTCGATGTAGTCCGCCCCCTTGTCCTTGACCAACTTCATGCACTGGATGATGTAGTTCACCTGCGCCTCGATCATGAAGATGATCGAGTTGTGGCCCAGGCCCGTGTGCGGCCCGACCAGCTGGTACATATTGGGGTAGTTGGCCGTGGTGATGCCCAAGTAGGACGTGGGGCTGACCTTCCAGTCTTCTTGCACCGTGTGGCCGTTCAGGCCGCGCAGCTCAAAGCTCTTCATGTAGATGCGCGGGTCCACGATGAAGCCCGTCCCCAGGATCACGCAGTCCAGCGCTCGCTCCTTGCCATCTTGCGTGACGATGCCCGTGGGCGTGAAGGCCTTGATGCCCTCGCTCACCAGCTCCACATTGGACCGGTTGAAGGTCGGGTACCACTTGTTCGAGATCAGGATGCGCTTGCAACCCAAGGTGTAGTCGGGCGTGAGCCGCTTGACCAAGGCCGGGTCCTTGACCTGATAAGCGATGAACTTTTTGAGCAAGCCGCCACCGATCTTGGCCAGCCAGGGGTTGAGGATGGGCCACAGGCGCGACTCGTTGGTCCAGTAGCAGCGCCAGCGGTGCAGCGTGCGCGTGAAAGGCAGGGCCGCGAACAGCCACTTGCGAAAAGCCGAGTAGCTGCGCTCGTCACGCGGAATGACCCAAGCCGGCGTGCGCTGGAACACATGCAACTGGCCCACCTGCGGCGCGATCTCGGGCACGTACTGAATGGCCGAGCCCCCGGTGCCCACAGACGCCACTTTTTTGCCGCGCAGGTCATAGCCGTGATCCCATTGCGCCGAGTGCATGACCTTGCCCTGAAAGGACGACAGCCCGGGGATGTCAGGGATGGCCGGCACGTGCAAGGGGCCCGAGGCCAGCACCCAGTGGCGCGCCATGATGGTCTCGCCACCGGCCGTCTTGATGACCCATTGGCCGGTGCCCTCGTTGAACACCGCACTGACCACCTCTTGGTTGAAGTGGATCTTGCTGCGCAGCTTGTGCTTGCTCACCACGTCCAGGATGTACTGCTGGATCTCGTTGTAAGGCGCATAGCGCTTGGTCCAGTCGGCCTTGGTCTCGAACGAATACGAGTACATGTGCGACTGCACATCGCAGGCCGCACCGGGGTAGTGGTTGTCGCGCCAAGCGCCGCCCACCTCGGCGGCTTTTTCCAGAATCACAAAGTCTTGGATGCCGCTTTTTTGCAGCTGCACGGCCATGCACAAGCCGCCAAAGCCGGCGCCGGCAATGGCCACCTCCACGTGGCGAACGGGGGTCGAAGGGGCGATGGTTTCGGTCATGGTGGACACCTTTTGTTCTGCTCAAGTGCCTTCATGGTGCCGGCCCGCCCCCTGCGGCGGCCATGCTAGATTCGACCAATAGTTGATCGTTTCGGCCAAATACCCGGCTGCAAAGGGCCCTGCAGCGTGATCCATTGACATGCATCAAACATGAGTACGCGCTCCATCCTTGGCCTGATCTACCTGGTGCAAGGGCTCAAGCAAATGGGCGAAGACCCCGCCCCTGTTCTGGCCCGACACGGCCTGAGCCTGGACAAGCTCGACCCCAGCACCCGCATCGAGCGCTCGCGCGAGTTGCGCATCTACGGCGACCTGGCCAAGCACCTGCACGACCCGCTGGTGGGCCTCAAGCTGGGCGGCTTTTATGGCCTGGCCGGCTATGGGCCCTTGGTGATGCTGCTGATGACCTGCGCCACCGCCTACGAGGCCATCCAGACCGGCGTGCGCTTTCAGCGCTTGACCTACCTGTTTGGCACCTTGCGCTTTGAGCCCGGCGACAAACTCAGTGCGCTGGTGCTCAGCCCCATGCCCATGGAGGCCAAGGTCTTTCGCTTCCGCATCGATGGCGAGGTGTCGGGCACCTACAAGATGGTGCGCGACATGCAGCTCTCGCTGGGCATGGACATCCGCGCCGAGCGCATCGACATGCCCTACCCCCGCCCGTCCAATGCGGCGGCCTACGAGGCGTATTTCAACTGCCCCGTGCGCTTTGGCGAAACCGAGGCGCGCTTTTGGATCCGCAACGAGCACCTGCAGCTGCGCCTGCCCTCGGCCGACCCCAACGCGCACGGCATGTACCGCGCCATGTGCGACCAGCAACTGGTGGCACAGCAAGCCAGCACCGACACCCTGAGCGATCGGGTGCTGACGCACCTGGCCCTGTTCAGCGGCAGCTACCCCAGCGCCGACGAGGTGGCCCAAACCCTGGACCTGTCGGAGCGCACCTTGCGCCGCCAGCTCAGCGACGAAGGCCAGAGCTTTCGCGACCTGCTGGCACAGGCCCGCTACACCAAGGCCCAGCACCTGCTCAAGCACACCGCCCTGCCGATTGAGGCCATCGCCCAGCAGCTCGGTTATGCCGAGTCGGCGGCCTTCATCCACGCCTTTCAGCGGTGGGCGCGCCAAAGCCCCAGTGCCTTTCGACAAGGCCTGGCGCCCAATCCGCCTAAAATCGCGCCCCTGCAGCACCCCTTACCGCCCGACCCGGCTTGATCCCATGACCTTTTGCGCCATCGACTTCGGCACCTCCAATTCGGCCATTGCCATTGCCCGCGCCGCTGACGACGCCCAGGGCCCCGGCATGCGCCTGGTGCCGCTGGAAGGCGATCAGCTGACCATGCCCACCGCGGTGTTTTACTGCACCGACGCCGACGACCTGCCCCCCGGCACCTGGAAGGGCCGCACCTTCGACGACAGCCTGCCACGCACCTTTGGCCGCGCCGCCGTGAAGGCCTACATCGATGGCTACGAAGGCCGTCTGATGCGCTCGATGAAGAGCATCTTGGGCACCGCCTTGGTCGACCAAACCACCGAAGTGGGCAACGGCCTGGGCGTGAAATACCTCGACATCATCACCGGCTACCTGCGCCACCTGCGCAGCCTGGCCGAGGCCAGCGGTGGCCAGCCGCTGGACAGCGTGGTCATGGGCCGCCCGGTGTTTTTTGTGGACGACGAGCCCGAGCGCGACGCCGCCGCACAAGCGTCTTTGGAGGCGGCCGCGCGCGCGGTGGGCTTCAAAGAGGTGTCTTTCCAGTTCGAGCCGATTGCGGCGGCCTTTGACTACGAGCAACAAGCCACGCACGAAGAGCTGGTGCTGGTGGCCGACATTGGCGGCGGCACCTCTGACTTTTCGGTGGTGCGCGTGGGGCCTGAGCGCGCCCGCCGCATCGACCGCCGCGACGACATCTTGGCCAACCACGGCGTGCACATAGCCGGCACCGACTTCGACCGCCACGTCTCGCTGGCCAGCGTGATGCCGCCCATGGGCTATGGCGGCTTTGGCCCCAGCATCAACGGCCAGGCGCCGCGCCCCGTGCCCAGCCGGGTCTACTTTGACCTGACCACCTGGCACCTGATCAACACCGTGTACCAGCCGCAGCGCGTGTCAGAGCTGCGCGCCATGGCCGACTTTTACGGCGACCCCGTGCAACACCAGCGCCTGCTCAAGGTGGTGCACGACCGCTTGGGCCACGCCCTGGTGGGCCGCGCTGAAACGGCCAAGATCGCGGTGGCGCAAGGCGGCGACACCGACATCGACCTGGGCCTGATCGAAAAGGGCTTGCACAGCCCCTTGAGCGCCGCTCAAGTGGTGCAAGCCTTGGGACACGACCTGGGCCGCATCACCGCCTGCGCACGCGAAGCCGTGGCCCAAGCGGGCGTGAAAGAGAGCGACATCAGCGCGCTGTATTTCACCGGCGGCTCGACGGGCCTGAAGCTGCTGACCGATCAGCTCGAAGCGGCCTTCCCGCATGCCAAGGCCGTGCGCGGCGACCGGCTGGCCTCGGTGGCCACGGGGCTGGGGCTGCATGCGGGGCGGGTGTACGGGCGTTGAGCCCCG
>JAVLFO010000050.1:0-7264 GCA_046052805.1 Aquabacterium sp.
GTTCGTCGGCAGCGTCAGATGTGTATAAGAGACAGGGACGAACCTTGGGTGCCAATGACAAAAGGCCAGTTACTGGCCTTTGTGGATGGGGTGCCGCAGGGCTGACTGAAGTCGCCCTGCGGGTGCGCTCACTCAGTGAGCGGCTTGGTACAACGCAGCGCCGGCCACCATCGGGTCACCCGTGCGCTCGTAGGCTTCCACCCACGCGTCGTAGTTGTGGATGGCTTCTTGCTGCCAGGGGTGGAAGCCAGGCTTGAAGTAAGCGAACAAGCTGCCCAAGTGGCTCGAGATGATGCCCTTGTAGCCGAACAACCACCAGCGGCACTTGACCATCATCCACATGCGCTTGCCTAACGAGAAGCCATCGTTCTTGAGCAGGCGGTTGGTGAAGCGGATGGTGAGGATGCTCAAGAACACGGTGACGTGGATCATGGCGGCGCAGCGCATGAAGTAGCCGGTCTTGGCGACCTTCTGCATCACGTCATAGGCCACGGCCTTGTGTTCCATTTCTTCGACGGCATGCCAAGCCATCATGGCGCGCAGCTTGGGGTCGGCGTTGGTCATGGTCTCCTTCTTGACGAAGAAGATTTCGGCCAGCATGGCGGTGAAATGCTCGAACGCCGAGGTCAAGGCCAAGTTGTACTCTTTCGAGAAGTGCTTGGTGTGGAACTCGTTGTTGCGGTTGATGAAGTCAACGATCGCGTCGATGTCCATGCCTTGTTCGCGCAAGCGCTGGTTGTACTTCGAGTGCACGATGCCGTGCTGACCTTCCTGGCGCATGAAGACCTTCACGTCTTCTTTCAGGGCGGGATCGGTGATTTGCTCGCGGTAGGCGCGCACGCACGAGATGAAATAGCGCTCGCCATCAGGGAAGGCCGCTTGCAAGGCGTCAACCAAGCGCGATTTGTAGGGGTTGTTCTCGTACCACCAGCGGGGCAGGTCACCGTCGAGGCCGAAATCGAGCTTCTCGCGGGCGACGAGCTCCTTGGCGTTTTGCATTGCTTGTTGGCTCATGAGCGTCTCCGTTGCGGGCCTCAAGGCCCTTTGATTTGATCTGTGTCAAATCGTAGGGCTCTGAGGCTCAGATGCAAGGTAGCGTGCACGACACCAGGGCTGTGTGGGCGCCATGTCTCGGTCTTGACGTCAATTGCCGGGTCAAAACGTGCACATTCACGCTCAAGCGGTTTCGTTGAACAGCTCTCGTCCGATCAGCATGCGGCGGATCTCGGACGTGCCCGCCCCGATTTCATACAACTTGGCATCTCGCCACAGGCGGCCCAGTGGGTATTCGTTGATGTAGCCATTGCCGCCGAAGATCTGGATGCCTTCGCCGGCCATCCAGGTGGCTTTTTCTGCGGCCATGAGGATCAGGGCGGCGCAGTCTTTGCGGACCTGGCGCACGTGCTGGTCGCCGAGCGCATCGAGGTTCTTGGCCACGGTGTAGGCCAGCGCGCGGGTGGCTTGCTGGGCGGTGTACATGTCGGCCACCTTGCCCTGGATGAGTTGGAACTCGCCAATGGCCTGACCAAACTGGTGGCGCTCGTGGATGTAAGGGATGACCAGGTCCATCACGGCTTGCATGATGCCCAGCGGGCCGCCCGACAGCACGGCGCGTTCGTAGTCCAGCCCACTCATCAAGACCTTGACGCCGCCATTGAGCGGGCCCAGCACGTTCTGTGTGGGCACCTCGACGTTGGTGAACACCAGCTCGCCTGTGGGTGAGCCGCGCATGCCCAGCTTGTCGAGCCGCTGCGCAATTGAAAACCCGGGCATGCCCTTTTCGATCAGGAAGGCGGTGATGCCCTGGGCGTGGCGCTCAGGTTCGGTCTTGGCGTAGACCACCAGGGTGTCGGCCACCGGGCCGTTGGTGATCCACATCGTGCTGCCGTTGAGCAGGTAGTGATCGCCCTTGGGTTCAGCGCGCAGCTTCATGCTGACCACGTCAGAGCCCGCGCCCGGCTCGCTCATGGCCAGCGCGCCCACGTGCTCACCGCTGATGAGCTTGGGCAGGTAGCGCTGCTTTTGCGCTTCGGTGCCGTGGCGGTTGATTTGGTTGACGCACAGGTTGGAGTGCGCGCCGTAGCTCAGACCGATCGAGGCTGAGGCTCGGCTGATTTCTTCCATCACGACCATGTGGGCCAAGAAGCCCATGTTGGCGCCGCCGTAGGCCTCGGGCACGGTCACACCCAGCAGGCCCATGTCGCCGAACTTGCGCCACAGGTCGGCGGGGAAGGTGTCCTCGCGGTCGGCCTGTGCGGCACGCGGCGCGATCTCGGTGTCGGCAAAGTGGCGCACGGCTTCGCGCAGCGCATCGACGTCGTCACCGAGTTGGTGGTTCAGACCGGGCAGGTGCATGGTGGGTCTCCTGTGAGGGTGTCAGTCGGTGCGTGCGCGTTGGGCCAGCAGGGCGTTGGCCACGCGCGAAACGGGTTTGCGGCCCAGCACGCCCGAGATGTGGGCGGCCGCGTCGATCAGCGCGTCGAGGTCGATGCCGGTCTCGATGCCCAGGCCGTGCAGCAGGTAGACCACGTCTTCCGTGGCCACGTTGCCGGTGGCACCCTTGGCATAGGGGCAGCCGCCCAAGCCCGCGACGCTGGCGTCGAAGGTGTGGATGCCCAGCTCCAAGCAGGCGTAGATGTTGGTTAGCGCTTGGCCGTAGGTGTCGTGGAAATGGCCGCTGAGTTCGGCCACGGGCACGAGGCGCAAGGCGCGCTCCATCACGGCCTTGACGCGGCCTGCGGTGCCCACGCCAATGGTGTCGGCGACGCCGATGTGGTCGCTGCCAATGCCCTGCAGGCGTTCGATGACATCGGCCACAGCGTCGACGCTGACCTCGCCTTGGTAAGGGCAGCCCAAAGCGCATGACACGGCCGCGCGCACCCGCAGGCCGTGGGCCTTGGCGGCTTGCACCACGGGCGCAAAGCGGTCGATGGACTCGGCGATCGAGCAGTTGATGTTGCGTTGGCTGAAGGCTTCGCTGGCCGCGGCGAAGATGACGACCTCGTCGGCACCGGCCGCCAATGCGCCTTCGAAGCCCTTCATGTTGGGCGTGAGCGCGCTGTAGCGCACATCGGGGCGGCGCTGGATGCCGGCCATCACGGCGCTGTTGTCGGCCATTTGCGGCACCCACTTGGGGCTCACAAAACTGGTGACTTCGATCTGGCGCAGGCCGGCCGCTTGCAGGCGGTGGATCAGCTCGATCTTGTGTTGGGCATCGACAGGCTGTGCCTCGTTTTGCAGGCCATCGCGGGGGCCGACGTCGACCAGTTGGACGCGGGCGGGGAGGGAGGTCGTGTTCATGGTGTTGCAGGGGCAGAGGGCGGTGTGGCGGGCGAGGGCGATGCGGGCGCGATGCGCAGCAACTCGGTGCCTTCGGCGACCTGGTCACCCACGGCGCACAGCCATTCGCTGACGGTGCCGGCGTGGGGTGCGGTCAAGGTGTGCTCCATTTTCATGGCTTCGGTGATGGCCACGGGCTGACCGGCCTCCACGCTTTGGCCCACGGCAGCCAACAGGGCCACCACCTTGCCGGGCATCAAGGCCGTGAGTCGGCCGCCTTGGCCTTGCGCCTCGGCCACGGCGGCCAGTGGGTTGAGGTGGCGAACGCGCGCATGGCCCGTCGGGGCGAACACATCGATGTCATCGCCCTGCGCGCATGGGTGGCTGTGCGTTTGCAGGCGCTGGCAGCGCGCGTCGCCCAGGCTCACGGTGTGGGTACCGGTGGCGTCTTGCCAGTGCACTTGAGGGCCGGTGTGCGCCTCTGCATTGGGGTTGCCTCCGGCTTGCGTGTGCAGGGTTACGTCAAAGGCCGTGTCGTCGACCTGCAATCGCCAGCGGTGCGTGCGTGTGCCGTGCAGTTGCCAGTGGTCGGTGCGCGACCAAGGGTCTGTGGCGGTGGACAAGGCCAGGGTGCGCGCGGCTTGGGCTTGCATCAGGTGCTGCACCGCGCCCGCCAAAGCCTGGTCCAAGGGCAGATCAGGGCCGGTGAACAGGGCATCGTGCTCGCGTTCGATCAGGGCTGTGTCGAGCAGGGCTTGAGAGAACGACGCGGTGCGCGCAATGCGGCGCACGAAGTCCACATTGGTGTGCAGACCGGTGATGTGCAGTTGCCCCAGGGCCTGGTCGAGCCGTTGCAAAGCGGTGTCGCGGTCTTCGCCCCACACGATGAGCTTGGCGATCATCGAGTCGTAGTGCGGCGAGATGGCATCGCCTTCGCGCACACCGCTGTCAATGCGCACGGGGGACACGGCAAAGGCGCTGGCCGGTGGTGTGCGCATGACGCGCAGCGGGCCGGTGGATGGCAAGAACTGTTGCTGTGGGTTTTCGGCGCAGATGCGCGCTTCGATGGCGTGGCCCTTCAGGCGCAGTTCGTGCTGCTGCAAGGGCAGGGCCTCGCCAGCAGCGACGCGCAGTTGCCACTCGACCAAATCGAGTCCTGTGATGGCTTCGGTCACGGGGTGCTCGACCTGCAGGCGCGTGTTCATCTCCATAAAGTAGAAGCGGCCGCCGGTGGCGATGTCGTGTTCGCAGATGAACTCGACCGTGCCGGCGCCCACATAGCCCACGCTGCGGGCCGCGGCCACGGCGGCCTGGCCCATGTGTTCGCGCATGGCCATGCTCAAGCCCGGCGCAGGGGCTTCTTCCAGCACCTTTTGGTGGCGGCGTTGCACCGAGCAGTCGCGCTCGAACAGGTGCACCACGTTGCCGTGCGTGTCGCCAAACACCTGCACTTCGATGTGGCGTGGGCGGTTCACCAAACGTTCGATCAGCACGTGGGCATTGCCAAAGCTGGCCTGGGCTTCGCGCTGACACGAGGCCAGGGCGGCCGAAAAATCGGCGCCGTGCAAGACGCTGCGCATGCCTTTGCCGCCGCCGCCTGCGCTGGCCTTGATCAGCACGGGGTAGCCCATGGCATCGGCCTGCGCTTGCAAAAAGGCGGTGTCTTGCTGATCGCCGTGGTAGCCGGGCACCAGTGGCACGCCCGCTTGGGCCATCAGCGCCTTGGCGGCCGACTTGCTGCCCATCGCGGCCATGGCCTGCGGTGAAGGGCCGATGAACACGAGGCCCGCGTCGCTGCAAGCCTGAGCGAAGTCGCCGTTTTCACTCAAGAAGCCATAGCCAGGGTGGATGGCTTGTGCGCCTGTTTGCAAGGCCGCTTCGATGATGCGCGCGCCTTGCAGGTAGCTGTCTTTGGCTGGCGAGGGGCCGATGTGCACGGCCTCGTCGCATTGCTGCACGTGTTGCGCGTGGCGGTCGGCGTCTGAGTAAACCGCGACGGTGGCGATGCCCATGCGGCGTGCGGTGGCGGCCACGCGGCAAGCGATCTCTCCGCGGTTGGCGATCAGGATTTTGCGGAACATGGGGGCCTCATGCCTGTGGGGTTTGCCACGCGGGGCGGGTTTTGCGCAAGAAGGCGCTCAGGCCTTCACGGGCTTCGTCGCCAGCGCGCACGTCGGCGATGCGGCGCGCGGTCAGGTCGCGCAGTTCGTGGTTCAAGGGCATGGGCCCGATGTCGCGCACCAGTTGCTTGCAGGCACGGGTGGCTTGCGGACCGTTGGCGCTGATGCTGGACAGCACCTGCTCGGTGGTGGCGTTCAAGGCTTCAAAGTCCACCACGTCGTGGACCAAGCCCAGCTGCTGTGCACGCTCGGCGCTGAAGCGCTCGGCGGTGACGAAGTAACGGGCGGCCGCGCGTTCGCCCATGGCGCGGATCACGTAGGGGCTGATGGTGGCGGGGATCAAGCCGAGCTTGGCTTCTGAGAGGCTAAAGCCCGCATCCCGGCTGGCCACGACCACATCACAGCAGGCCACCAGGCCCACGCCGCCGCCGTAGCAGTCGCCTTGCACCTGGGCCACCACGGGCATGGGCAGGCTGGCCAGTGCCCACAGCATGTCGGCCAGGCGGGTGGCGTCTTGGTGGTTGTCGTCCCAGTTTTGCGCGGCGGCGGTGCGCATCCAGTTCAGGTCGGCGCCAGCGCAAAAAACCTGGCCTTCGGCGCGCAGCAGGACGGCACGCACATCGGTCGCTGTGGCCAGGGCGGTGAACGCTTCGGTCAAGGATGCGATGGTGTCGGCATCAAAGGCATTGCGCATCTCAGGGCGCGCCAGGGTCACGGTGGCGATGTGGCCTTGGCGGCTCACCAGCACGTTCGAGGTGGTGTTCATGGCGCGGTCCTCACATGCGGAAGACGCCAAAGCGCGTCTCGGCGATGGGGGCGTTGAGGCTGGCGCTCAAGGCCAAGGCCAGCACGCGCCGGGTGTCGGTGGGGCGGATCACGCCGTCGTCCCACAGGCGGGCCGAGGCGTAGTAAGGGTGGCCTTGTGCCTCGTATTGCTCGCGAATGGGCGCTTTGAACGCGGCTTCGTCTTCCGGTGACCACTGCCCCCCTTTGGCCTCGATGCCATCGCGCTTGACGGTGGCCAGCACGCTGGCGGCCTGATCGCCACCCATCACGCTGATGCGCGCGTTGGGCCACATCCACACAAAGCGTGGGTTGAAGGCGCGGCCACACATGCCGTAATTACCGGCGCCAAACGAGCCGCCGATGATGACGGTGAACTTCGGCACCTGGGCGCACGACACGGCCGTGACCATCTTGGCGCCGGCCCGTGCGATGCCTTCGTTCTCGTACTTGCGGCCCACCATGAAGCCGGTGATGTTCTGCAAGAAGACGAGTGGGATCTTGCGCTGGCAGCACAACTCGATGAAGTGCGCGCCCTTGTTGGCGCTCTCGGCAAACAAGATGCCGTTGTTGGCCACGATGCCCACAGGCATGCCCTCGATGTGGGCAAAGCCGCAGACCAGGGTGTTGCCGTAGCGCGCCTTGAATTCATCGAACTCGGAAGCGTCCACCAAGCGGGCAATGACCTCGCGCACATCGAAGGGCTTGCGGGCATCGAGCGGGATCACGCCTTGTAACTCGGCCTCGTCATGCACCGGCGGGCGCGCAGGCAGCAAGGCCATGTCCACGACCTTGCGGCGGTTCAAGCGGGCCACGCATTGGCGTGCAATGGCCAGGCCATGCGCGTCGTCGCGGGCCAGGTGGTCGGCCACGCCCGACAGGCGGGTGTGCACATCGCCTCCGCCCAGGTCTTCGACGCTGACGACCTCGCCTGTGGCGGCTTTGACCAGGGGCGGGCCACCCAAGAAGATGGTGCCTTGGTTGGCGACGATGATGGTCTCGTCGCTCATCGAGGGCACATAGGCACCACCGGCGGTGCACGAGCCCATGACCACGGCGATCTGGGGGATGCCCGCCGCACT
>JAVLFO010000051.1:0-2606 GCA_046052805.1 Aquabacterium sp.
AGGTCAGACCAGTTCTTGCCCAAGCGTGCAGCCCGGGCCAGCCACACCACCACCTGCAGGTCGCGCAGGCCGCCGGGGCTTTCTTTGCAGTTGGGCTCCAGGGCATAAGGCGTGTCTTCGTACTTCGTGTGCCGGTGGCGCATCTCCAGCATCTTCGCGGTGATGAAGGCCGGCACATCAAGGTGCTCGTAGGTGGCGCGTTGCAACTCGTCAAAACGTACTTTGGAGCCGCAAATGTGCCGGGCCTCGAGCAGCGAGGTCTGCACGGTCACGTCGCGTTGGGCTTCTTCGGCGCATTCCTCGACGGTGCGCACGCTCGAGCCAATCTCCAAGCCAATGTCCCAGCAGGCGCTGATGAAGCTTTCAACGCCGGGCGCGATGCTTTCGTCGCCCGCCACCGAGGGCGCAATCGGCAAGAGCAGCAACACGTCGATGTCGGAGTGCGGAAACAACTCGCCCCGGCCGTAGCCGCCCACCGCCACCAACGCGGCACCCTTGGGCAAGGCATGCGCGTCCCACAGCTCGACCAAGGTGCGATCGACCAGGCGGGCCAGTTGCGTGAGCAAACGCGTCGCCGATGTGGTGGTCGCACGGCTTTGCTGGAACTGGTCGAGCAAAGCGGTTTTGGCCGTTTTGAATTGGGTGCGCAGGGCGGCGACGTCCAGGGACATGGTCTTTGGGTGCTACTGAAAGGGCGAAGGCCCTGCGCCGGTGCGGCGTCAGGGCCTTGGGTGCATCAAGCCGCTGGGGCTGTGATGAAGTCTGGGATCGGTGGGCTGCCAGCCGACAAGGTCAAGACCTCGTAGCCGGTCTCGGTCACCAACACAGTGTGCTCCCATTGGGCCGACAAGGAGCGGTCTTTGGTCACGATGGTCCAGCCGTCGCCCATGGACTTGATGTCCTTTTTGCCGGCGTTGATCATCGGCTCGATCGTGAAGATCATGCCGGGCTTGAGTTCTTCCAGGGTGCCGGGGCGGCCGTAGTGAAGCACCTGGGGCTCTTCGTGGAAGTTTTCGCCAATGCCGTGGCCGCAGAATTCGCGCACCACCGAAAACCCATTGCTCTCGGCAAAGGTCTGAATGGCATGGCCGATGTCGCCCAGGCGCGCGCCAGGTTTGACCTTGGCGATGCCCTTCCACATGGCCTCATAAGTGAAGCTGCACAGGCGCCTAGCCGCGATCGATCCGTTGCCGACCACGAACATGCGGCTGGTGTCTCCGTGCCAGCCGTCTTTGATGGTGGTGATGTCGAGGTTGACGATGTCGCCGTCTTTGAGTGCGCGATCCGACGGGATGCCGTGGCACACCTGCTGATTGATCGAGGCGCAGATCGACTTGGGGTAGGGCTTGTGACCGCCTGGTGCGTAGTTCAGCGGTGCCGGGATGCAGCCTTGCACATCGACCATGTAGTCGTGGCAGAGCTTGTCGAGCTCATCGGTGGTAACGCCCGGTTTGACGAAGGGGGTGATGTAGTCCAGCACTTCGGAGGCCAGTCGGCACGCGATGCGCATGGCGTCGATGTCGGCGCCAGATTTGATGGAGATGCTCATGGGCCGCAATTATCCGTAATTCGGGACCCCTGTGATGCGTGTGTGGCCATCAGAAAGGCCTTCAATTGCGGCCATTGACCCCCAGGCCCGTTAAAATCCGCGTTTCCCCCTGCGAGCACCCCAACAAGGGCCCCCACGCCGTGACCGAACGCACCCCCTCCGCGATGTCCCATTTGATGCACTTTGATGGCGGCAACGCCCTGGCCCCTCACCAGACCCTGGCGCTGCTGCCCAAGCTGCAGGCCATCAATGCCAAGATTTCTGGCGTGCATGCGCGGTTTGTGCACTGGGTGGCGCTTGACCAAGCGCTTGATCACGCGCAGCTCGACAAACTGTCGGCGCTGCTGACTTATGGCGATGCTTACGAGGGCCCGTCTGACGGCGACCTGATTGTGGTGGCGCCGCGCTTGGGCACCTTGTCGCCTTGGGCGTCGAAGGCCACCGACATTGCGCACAACTGTGGTCTGGCGATCCGCCGCGTCGAGCGCGTGACTGAATTTCGCATCACGGTCAAAGCCGGCCTGATTGGCACGCTGACTGGCGGTGCCAAGCCTTTGAGTGCCGACGACCTGGCCGCCGTGGCCGCTGTGTTGCACGACCGCATGACCGAAAGCGTGCTGCTGTCGCGTGACGATGCTCGCCACCTGTTTGACGAAAAAGCCGGCCAGCCCATGGAACACGTGGACGTGCTGGGCCGTGGCCGTGCCGCCCTGGACGAAGCCAACGTCACGTTTGGTTTGGCCTTGTCAGAAGACGAAATCGAGTACCTAGTCAAGGCCTTCACGGGCTTGAAGCGCAACCCCACCGACGTGGAGTTGATGATGTTTGCGCAGGCAAACTCCGAGCACTGCCGTCACAAGATTTTCAATGCCGAGTTCACCATCGATGGCGAGGCGCAGCCCCTGTCGATGTTCGGCATGATCCGCAACACCGAAAAGCTCAATTCGCAGCACACGGTCATCGCCTACGCCGACAACGCCTCTGTGATGCAAGGCCACGCCATCGAGCGCTGGATGCCCGCTGGCTACACCAACGCCCCGCAGTACCAAGCCCGCGA
>JAVLFO010000052.1:0-1659 GCA_046052805.1 Aquabacterium sp.
CCGAGATCTACACGCGTAAGATCGTCGGCAGCGTCAGATGTGTATAAGAGACAGGAGTTGAATGCTGCGCGTCGCATGCCCGGTGGGCTTCGTGCGTGGCATTGTGCATGCGCGAGAGGTGCTGGTGATCGCGCATGGGCGCGCCATGGAGCGCTTGTCGCCACCGCTTCATGATAGGGGCGGCGTGAATTCTTTTATGTGTGGGATGGTTGGGAGCAAATGGGCAGGGACCGGGGTGGTGGGCTGCTCAAGGCTGGTTGCTGCCGGTCAGATTTCGCTGCCGAATGTCGGCGCCATCAACAAGCAGACATTCAGTCGCGGCACCTGCTGGGCTACCGCTTTAGGCAAGGCCGGCCGTTCGCCCACAAGATTGATGATGAGCGATCCAGAACTGGCGGCCGCGAGCTGAATGGCCGCTTCTTCAATCGCTGGCAGGCCGTGGTAGACCCGAATCGGTCATTTGCGGTTCAGCGAAATTTCCTATTGTCCGGTGCCGACCACGGCCACGTAGGCCATCAGCACGGCGATGCCGGCGAGCACGCGGGCCCACATGGGGACCTTGTAAGGAGGTTTAGGCGCTTACATGGTGACGAGTTTATGCGATGGGGCCGCCGAAGTGACTGCCACGCGTTGGGCGTCGGCAGCAGCCGCAGAAGTCCGCGCGGATGCCAGCAAAAGGTATCCAGTAGTATTGTTGGTTACAACAAGGAGCCGCCCATTACCTCGTCCCCTTTCTCTTTCCTCAAGCCTCGAAAGCAAGCGGATTTCACGGACCGGGACGAACCGCAAGACGCCTTCAGAGCGGCTGTCCAAGCCATTGCGGACACAGCCCGATCGGGTCCGACGCGAGCAAGGGTCCTCCAGTTCTACGGCGTCGGCGGTGTCGGCAAGTCGCGACTGCTCAGTGAACTCGAATCTGCTTTCCGGCAGGCGCATCCCGATGCGCCCGTGGTGTCGGTGGACTTCGATGACAGTTCCGTCCGCCTACCCCACCAGGCGCTACTGAGAATTCGCCAGAGCGGCAAAGGCACTAAGGGTTTGCGCTTTCAGGCATTCGATGTTGCGTATGCACTTCACTTTGCGCTGCGCAATCCTGACATCGAGATCAAGAAGCGTGAGCTCCCATTCATCGAAGAAGCCGGTGTCGTCGGCGACGTGATCGCCGCAATCGACGGATTCGGGATTGTTGGCGCCATCAAGGGCCTTGTCGAGCAGGTCCATCGGCACATTGACAGCCTCGCTATTCCCGACGAAGGTAAGGAAGCGCTTAAGGCAACGCGCTTAATGTCGGAGCGGCAGATCGATGAAGTGCTGCCCGAGTTCCTGGCCTTCGATTTGAACTCGCGCAGGCAGCCACTTGAGCCGCTAGTGTTGTTCGTCGACACGTACGAGGCACTGTGGAACAACCACACTGACGACAAGGAGCGGTTTGTCCGTGACCATTGGCTTCGCCGACTTGTTGAGTTGATGCGGAACTGCTTGGTGGTCATCGCCGGACGCGAGCAACTACTGTGGGAGGACTATTCAGAGGAATGGAAAGGCTTGGTGCGGACGCTTAGGCTCGAACAGTTGTCCCAGGATGACGTAGAGCGATTTCTCAGGTCCGCCGGCATCAGTGATCCCGGCACGATCAAGCAGATATCAGCAACGGCCCTGGGG
>JAVLFO010000053.1:0-4517 GCA_046052805.1 Aquabacterium sp.
TGCGTGAAATGACCAAAGTCGTGTTTCACGGCCAGCGTGGCCGAGGTGAAGACCCAGGCGCGACGCGCAGGCGGTGTCGCGATGCCGGCCAGAGCGTCGTTTGCCGTTGCGGCCGGACGCTGCGGTGCCGACGGCGCGGCTGTCGCACCCCATGGGGCGCTGGCGGCAGCCGCATCGGCCTTGCCGGGTGCGCCACCCAGCAGGGCTTGCAAGTCATCCTCGTCGCTTTCATCGCCTGCAGCTTGTGCGTCCAGTGCGGCAAATGCATCGACCATGTCGGACTCGTCTTGTGGACTGACCACCGCAGCGCCGTCCTCATCCTCAGGCGCATCGCTGGCAGGCATCCCCAGCCCCAAACGCTGACGTCTGAACACATCGGCCACCGAGATTGGCGTGCGGTGCAATTGCACCCCGTGGCTGCCCACGTCGACCCAGCACAGCTCGGGCTGGTCGGCTCGGTCTGGTGCACCCCAGGCGCTGACCTTTTGCACCAGGGCATCGCAGCGGCGGTGCAGTTGGGCCAGGTCGGGGCTGCGCTCGGCTTGTGTGTCCAACACCTCGCGCACATGCAGCAGGGCCTCCATCAGGTTGTCGATGCCGGCCAGCAGGGGGTGATCCGCGCCCAGTTGCGCGTGCGCCATGCGCTGTGTTTGCGGGCCAAAGCACAGGCGCAGGTCGCGTGCCGCTCGGTCCAGAGGGGCCAGCACGTCGTTCCAGTTGGCGCCGTCGCGGGCTTGAGCCTGGCCCGTGGCCAGGGTGTCGCGCACCAGGTCCAGCACCTGGGCGGTCGAGGTCGAGTCCCCGAAAAACAAAGTGGCCGTGTCGGGCAGCTGGTGCGCTTCGTCAAACACGATGGTCTGTGCGTTGGGCAGCAGCTCGGGCACGCCCTCTTCGCGCAACATCAAATCGGCGAAAAACAGATGGTGGTTGACCACGACCACATCGGCGTCTTGTGCCTCACGGCGGGCCTTGATGACGAAGCAGTCGTTGTAGCGCGAGCAGTCGCTGCCCAGGCAGTTTTCGCGCGTGGAGGTGACGCGGGCCCAGATGCTGGCGTGCTCGGGCACGGTGGGGCACTCGGCCTTGTCGCCCGTGGGGCTGCGGTGGATGAAGCTGTTGATCAGGCCCAGGTCGCGCACCTCTTGCCGGCTGCCCAGCAGCGTGGCGTCTTGGTTGGTGCGTTCGAGGTGATGCCAGCACAGGTAATTGCTGCGGCCTTTGAGCAGCGCCACCTTGATGGGCACGGCCAGGGCATCGCGCACGGCGGGCAGATCGCGGTGGAAGAGCTGGTCTTGCAAGGCCTTGGTGCCAGTGGACACGATCACCTTGCCGCCCTCCATGAGCGCCGGCACCAGGTAGGCGGCTGTTTTGCCCACGCCCGTGCCGGCTTCCAGCACCACGGTGCTCGCGTCGCGAATGGCTTGCTGGATGGCCTGCGCCATCTCGATCTGCTCGGTGCGCACACGGTAGCCATCGAAGGCGCGGGCCAGTGGGCCAGAGGCAGAAAACAGCGTGGGCAGGTCCATGGTTCACTCAGGTAGGCAAGCCGCTATTGTCAACGCCCTAGCGCCGCTTGGGGGCCGCTCGCTGGGGTGGACGCAGCTCCCCCATCAAGGTGAGGTGCGCTGCGTGGCCGCTTGCAAGGCCGTCGACAGCGTGTCGGCGCAGTCCTGCAAGTGCGCTTGCGTGGCAGCGTTGCGCGACTTGCCCAGCTGCGCATTGATGTGGGCGAGCAAGCCTTTGGCCTCTTGGCGCATCAAGGCACGCACATCGGCGCGCGCGCTGGCATGGCGGACCACCGCCACAGCCAGTCGGTTCACGTGCTCGCGCTGCAGGTTGCGCTGCAGGCTGGCCTGATCAGCCACCGAGACCTTGTCAGACCAGACCGCGTCCTGCACTTGCCGAAGCACTTGCGCAGCCGTCAAAGGCTTGGCCTCAATGTCGCGTGTCAGGTCGGCGTTGTCGAGCAAGCGCTCGGCCAGGCCTTCGCTGAGCAGGCCGGCCACCACATCGCGTTGCAACACCAGTTGCTGATCGGCCAATGAGAACTCGGTGGCACTCGGCGCACCGCCCTCAAAGCCCAGCTCACGCTCCAGGTAGTCGGGCGCCAGCTTGCGCAACAGGGCCGGTGGTAAGCCCACCGCCTGGGGTGACAGGTAGGCTTTGATCAACAGGCTCAACGCTGCTTGTTGCTCTGCCACGGGCAGCGGCAGCAACATGTCGCGTCCGGCGCCTGGCGCGTCGCGGCGGGTGAGCAAGCCGCCCACTTGGCGCATCAGGATCTGACTGGTGCGTGCCAGGTCGCGCAGGCCATAGCTGACGCTGCGGCGCAGCAGGCTGGGGTCATCGTCTGGCGACAGGCGTCGCTCGCCCTGCCGTTTGAACAAGTCGGCCACGATGGCCAAACGTGTTTGCGCAAAGGCCACGGGGTCTCGTCCCAAATCGAAGGTCAGCGCTTGAGGGTCCAGGCCCAGCAGGTTGTCTTCGTCGGTGCCATAGGCCAGTGCCTCGCGCCAAGCGGGCAGCGCGCTGCGGTCGGCAATCGCGCGCAGCGCATTGGCTTGTGCCTCTTTGCCATCGGGCAGCGCACCGTAGCCGTACTCGATGGCCCACAGGTCATAGGGCCCCAGTGTGGTCTGGAAGGGCGCTCCTGCCCGCTGTCCGGGCATGGGCAGGTTGATGGGCGCGTAGTCCATCACCGAGGCGCTGTTGCCTTGGGATTGCGTCAGCACGGGGTCGCTCAATTCTTGTGCCGTGTGCCAGCGCGAGGCCCTGAAGTTGTGTCGCAAGCCCAGCGTGTGCCCCACCTCGTGCATGGTGGTGTCCTTGATGTAGGCCAGCACAAAGGCCTTGACCTCGGGGCTGTCTGGGTCGATCACGCCTCGCGCTTCCAGCACATCCAGGCCCAAAGCCAGTTGCTCGGCGGCGTGCTCGGCGTGCTGACATGCCTGCATGGGTGATTCGGCCCCATCTGAATGCGCGTCCGAGGGCGCACCCTTGTTGACGTATTGGCTGCGCACCGTGCGAATGGCCCGCGATGACAGGCTTTCCAGCGCGATGTCGGCGTCCAGGATCTCGCCCGTGCGTGGGTCGACATGGGTGGGGCCAATCGCCCCGAAGCTGGGCTGGCTGTTGGTCATCCAGCGTATCGATGCGTGGCCGGTCTCTTGTGTGTCCAAGCTGCCATCGGCTGGGGCCTCTTTCACTACGATGGCATGGGTGATGCCAATGGCATCAAAGGCCTTGTTCCACGCCAGGATGCCTTCGGTGATGGTGGCGCGGTAGGCCTGCGGGATGCTGGCATCGAGCCAATACACGATCGGTTTGACCGGGTCAGAGGGCTTGTCGCCCGCCACTTTTTTGTCAAGGCGCCAACGGTTGATGAAGCGCTGGCGAGGCGTGCGTGCCAGGTCGTCGGTGAAGTCCACCACCGAGCTGCTGAAGTAGCCCACACGTGGATCAGAAGGGCGTGTGGCCATCGGCTGCTCTGGCAGCGCCGACAGGGTGTAGTGAACCGTCACGAACAGGCTGCGCGGGTCAGGCACCGACACCGGCACGCTCGAAGATGGCCCACCGGGCGCGCCATTGGCAGCGATGCCCGATGTGGCGAAGTGCTGTGAGACTTGAAACACCAGGCCGCCGGGCTGCGCGCGCGAGACCAGCAAGGCCGAGTTGCGCGCGTCCAGACCGTAGCTTTGGCGGTAAGTGCGCTGCAGTTGTTGCGCGATGCCCAGCAAGTCGCCCAGCAGCAGCGGCGTGGCTTCGATCAGCACCGCGCCAGATTGCGCATGAGGCGCACTGGCCAAGGGCACGCTGCCCAGCAGGCTGGGCGAAAACGCCGCCTGCACGGCCTTGGCTTGCGGCGTTCCCGCAGCCGCCGTGTAGGCCGCATTGACAGCCAGCAGCTGTACCTGTTGCTGCACCTTCTTGAACTCCACCCATTGCGGCTTGCCGACCTGCGACCAACGGCTTTGCATCAAGCCACCGAGCACCCCGCCTTCGCCAATGCCGGTGGCCAGCTTGGGCGACAGGAACAGGGGGCGGCCCAGCGCCTTGGGAGACAGCTCGATCCAGACCTTGTCCTGGCGCGTCCAGATGGGCAGCAAGCCATCTTGTCGGGTGGCGCCTTTGATGACCTGCTCGAAGCCAGGCGCTTGGGGCATTGGCGGCGTGCTGGATGTGGCGACGCTTGGCTGCGTGGCAGACGCAGCGCCAGAGGCAGCCGTCGCCGCAGCAGACGCAGCAGGGGCTCTTGGCGTTGCAGGGCCCATACCGCCCAATGCAGTGGCGGGCGCTTGCTTGGTCATCGCTGTCTCGGCATGCAGCGCTTGTCCGGGCCACAAGCTGCACCCATGCAGTGCCAAGGCTGTGCACACCCAGGCGCTCAGGCGCAGTGAGCATCGTGCTGCACTGGCCGGTGGGCCGAGCCCACTGCTGGCCGGTGATTTGATGAGCCCTGTGTGGGCCTGATGGGGTTGAAGCTGCGATGCGGTTCGGCTCATGACGCGAAACCTTAA
>JAVLFO010000054.1:0-2271 GCA_046052805.1 Aquabacterium sp.
AGGCCGTGCGCCTGTTCGCGCAAGACGTGGACGTGGTCCGCGCCCTGCAGCCTTTGTCAGACGTGGGTTTGGACTACGTCAAGCTGGGCCAACCGGTGCCCACGCTGTCGGGCGGCGAAGCCCAGCGCCTCAAGCTGGCGGGCCACTTGGTGGAGACCGCACAACAAGCCAGCAAGAGCGGCCAGCGCACCGCGCGCAAGGGCACGCTGTTCATGTTCGACGAGCCCACCACGGGCCTTCACTTTGACGACATCGCCAAGCTCATGCGGGCCTTTGGCAAGCTGCTGGACGCGGGCAACTCCATCGTCCTGATCGAGCACAACCTGGACGTGATCCGTTCGTGCGACTGGCTGATCGAGCTGGGGCCCGAAGGCGGCGAAGCCGGCGGCCAACTGGTGGCCTGCGGTGCGCCCGAAGACCTGCGCCTGCTCAGCACCCACACGGCCGTGGCGCTGCGCGAGTACGAACAGGCCTTGGGCCTGGACGTGGCGGCGGCCAACGCGGCCCAGGCCACCGCCCTGAAGGCCGCCGAACGCGGTGGGGTCTACGAGGTCGAAGCCCAAGCCAAGCAAGCGCAGCGCGATGCCGATGGCGTCTCGCTGCAAGCCCTGATCAAGGCGCGCCGCGACAAGCGCCGCCTGGCCGCGTCCACCGCCCCGGGGCACGACAGCATCGAGGTGCTCAACGCCCACGAGAACAACCTGCAGGGCTTGAGCGTGCACATCCCGCGCGGCAAGTTCAACGTCATCACCGGCGTGTCGGGCTCGGGCAAGTCCACCCTGGCGTTTGACATCTTGTTCAACGAAGGCCAGCGCCGTTACCTGGAATCGCTCAACGCATACGCGCGCTCGCTGGTGCAACCGGCCGGTCGGCCTGAGGTGGACGCGGTGTATGGCATCCCGCCCACCGTGGCCATTGAGCAGCGCCTCTCACGCGGGGGCCGCAAGAGCACCGTGGGCACCACCACCGAGGTGCACCACTTCTTGCGCCTGCTCTACGTCAAGCTGGGCACGCAGCACTGCACCACCTGCAAAGACGCCGAAGGGCATCCCGTCCCGGTCTTGCCGCAAACGCCCGAGGCCATTGCAGCGCAGTGGGTGCGCGACCACCGCGGCCAGCACATCGGCCTGATGGCGCCTTTGGTGGTCAACCGCAAAGGCATCTACACCGAGCTGGCCAAGTGGGCGTCGAGCAAGGGCTTCACGCACCTGCGCGTCGACGGCGAGTTCTTGCCCAGCGCCGGCTGGGGAACGGCCGGCGGCCCCAAGATCGACCGCTACCGCGAACACACCATCGAACTGCCCGTGGGCGACGTCGTCGTCACGCCTGAGAACGAGCCGCGCTTGCGCGAGCTGCTGGCCAGCGCGCTGGAACACGGCAAGGGCGTGGTGCACCTCATCACCGGCCTCGAAGGCCTGGCCGACGCCCTGGCCACGGGCAAGTCCACCTTGCACATGGGCCGCGTGAAGGTCTTCAGCACCGAGCGTGCCTGCCCCTCGTGCGGCACCAGCTACCCCGAGCTGGACCCGCGCCTGTTCAGCTACAACAGCAAACACGGATGGTGCCAAGACTGCGTGGGCACGGGCCTGGCGCTCACGCGCGAACAGCGCAAGGTGATGGACGACTCGGTGACCGACGACAACAAGGGCCGCGAACAAACCTTCGCCGAGCCCGATGTGGACGACGTGATCGACGCCGTGTGCGGCACCTGCGACGGTGCCCGTCTGAACCCCATTGCGCGGGCGGTGACCCTGCGCGACCAGTCGATCGCCCAGCTCTCGGCCTTGTCGGTGAAGGACGCACGCAAGTGGGGCGAGAAGCTCAAGCTCGACGGCCGTGAGGCCACCATCGCCCGCGACATCGTCAGCGAGATCAAATCGCGCCTGAGCTTCCTGGAGCAGGTCGGCCTGGGCTACCTCAGCCTGGACCGCGCCGCACCCACGCTGTCGGGCGGTGAGGCCCAGCGCATTCGCCTGGCCGCGCAGCTGGGCTCAAACCTGCAGGGCGTGTGCTACATCCTTGACGAGCCCACCATCGGCCTGCACCCACGCGACAACCAGATGCTGCTCGACGCCCTGCACACGCTGGGCAAAGAGGGCAACACCCTGGTCGTGGTGGAGCACGATGAAGACACCATCCGCCGCGCCGAACACGTCATCGACATTGGCCCCGGGGCCGGCGTGCGCGGCGGCACCGTGGTCGCCCAAGGCACGGTGCAAGACATCATGGACGCGCCCGATTCGGTCACCGGCCGTTGCCTGCGCAGCCCCA
>JAVLFO010000055.1:0-4956 GCA_046052805.1 Aquabacterium sp.
CACCTGCTGTACGCGCGCTTTTGGACCAAGGCCATGCGCGACCTGGGCCTGGTCAAGTTCGACGAGCCCTTCAAGAAGCTGCTCACGCAAGGCATGGTGCTCAACCACATCTACTCGCGCAAGACGGCGCAAGGCGGCATCGAGTACTTCTGGCCGCACGAGGTTGCAAACACCTTCGATGCGCAAGGCAAGGTCAACGGCGCCAAGCTCAAGTCCGACGGCTCGGCCATCGACTACGGTGGCGTGGGCACCATGTCCAAGTCCAAGAACAACGGCGTCGACCCGCAAGAGCTGATCGACACCATGGGTGCCGACACGGCCCGCCTGTTCACCATGTTCGCCTCGCCCCCAGAGCAAACGCTGGAGTGGAGCGCCGCCGGCGTGGAAGGCGCGCACCGTTTTGTGAAGCGCGTGTGGAACTTCGGCGCCAAGAACGGCGACGCCCTCAAGGCCGCAGGCAACGTGGTGCAAGCCGAACTGAGCGCCGAGGCCAAGGCCCTGCGCCGCGAGGTCTTCGTGATCCTCAAGCAAATCAGCTACGACTACGAGCGCATGCAGTACAACACCGTGGCCTCGGGCGCGATGAAGCTGCTCAACGCCCTCGAAGCCCACAAAGGCACCACGCCGCAAGACCTGGCCGTGCTGCGCGAAGGCTATGGCGTGCTGCTGCGCGGCCTCTACCCCGCCTGCCCACACCTCACCCACGTGCTGTGGGAAGACCTGGGCTTTGCCGCGCAAGACGGCGGCGACCTGCTCGACGCGCCTTGGCCCAGCGTGGTCGAAGAAGCGCTAGTGCAAGACGAGATCGAGCTGATGCTGCAAGTCAACGGCAAGCTGCGCGGTTCGATCAAGGTCAGCCCCGCCGCCGACAAGGCCGCCATCGAGGCCGCCGCCCTGGCCAGCGAAGACTTCGTCAAGTTCAGCGAAGGCAAGGCGCCGAAAAAAGTCATCGTGGTGCCTGGCCGACTGGTCAACATCGTGGTGTGATGGCAGCCATGCGCCAAGCCGATCACCCCACCCGTCCCCGCCGCGCCGCCAGCCGTCGCACCTGGCTGGCCCGCAGCACGCATCTGGCCGCCGCCTTGGCAGCGGGTGCACTGCTCAGCGCCACGGGCTGCGGCTTCCAGCTGCAACGCGGGCAGGCCATGGCCTTCAAGACCATCCAGCTCGCCGGCTTTGCGGGCAACTCCTCGCTGGCCAATGAGCTGGGCACGGCCCTTGAAGACAGCGGCGTCAGCGTGGTCGACAGCACCCTGGCCGCCACACAAGCGGCGTCCAGCGCCACGGTGCCCAACAGCCACGTGGTGATCGAAGCCTTGACCGACCGGCAAGACGCCGTGGTCAGCACCACGACCGCCTATGGCCAGATCCGCAACATGACGGCGCGCAACGCCTTGACCTTCACGGTCAAGCGCGGCGATGGCTCGGTGCTGCTGCCGGCCACCACCGTGGGCCTGTCGCGCGACCTGAGCTACAACGAAAAAGACGCCCTGGCCAAGCAAGACGAGCTGGCCGCGCTGCACAAGGCCATGCAAAGCGACCTGCTCAACCAAGTGCTGCGCCGCCTGTCGGCCATCCGGGCCGACCAGTTGCTCACGCCCGCAGCAGCCCCCAGCCCGCAAGCGCCCAATGTGCACACGCCGTCGGTGAGCGCCAGCGCGCCCACCAGCCGCTGAGGCACGGCCGCATGCAACTGCGCCTGGACCAGCTGAGCCAGCACCTGAGCAAGGGCGCGGGCCAGCTCAAACCCATCTACACGCTGCACGGCGACGAAGCCCTGCTCGTGCAAGAGGCGGGCGACGCCATCCGCGCCGCCGCCAAAGCGGCGGGCTACACCGAGCGCCAGGTGCACACGGTGGCCGGCGCGCACTTCGACTGGTCCAGCCTCTTGGGCCAGGCCAGCGAGATGTCGCTGTTTGGCGATCGCCAGTTCATCGACATCCGCATCCCAGGCGGCAAGCCAGGCAAAGACGGCTCGCAAGCGCTGCAGCAGTACTGCGAGATGGCCGCCGGCAACGATGGCGTGCTCACGCTCATCACCCTGCCCCGGCTGGACAAAACCCAGCAAAGCAGCGCCTGGTTCACCGCCCTGGACGGCGCTGGCTTGACGCTGCGCTGCGACCCCATCGAGCGCAACGCCCTGCCCTTGTGGATCGCGCAGCGCCTGGCCGCCCAAGGGCAGCAGGTCGAGTCGGGCGATGCCGGTCAGCGCACCCTGGCCTTCTTTGCCGACCGGGTCGAGGGCAACCTGCTGGCCGCCCACCAAGAAATCGTCAAGCTGGGCCTGCTGCACCCACCCGGCGTGCTCACCATCGAACACATTGAAGAAGCCGTGGTCGACGTGGCCCGCTTCAACGTCTTCAAGCTCAGCGAGGCCGTGCTGTCAGGCCAGGTGCACCGCACCTTGCGCATGATCGACGGCCTGCAAGCCGAAGGCGAAGCCGCCGTGCTGGTGCACTGGGCCTTGAGCGATGACATCCTGGCGCTGCACCGCGCCCGCACCGCGCTGGATGGCGGCAAGCCCCTGCCCATGGTGCTGCGTGAGCAGCGCGTGTGGGGCCCGCGCGAGCGCCTGTTCGAGCGCATCTTGCCCCAGACCCGCCCGGCCAGCTTGATCCGCTTGGTGGCTGCGGCCAGCACCGTCGACGGCATCGTCAAAGGCCTGCGCCACCCCCAGTGGCCCGAAGACCCCTGGGAAGCCCTGCGTCGGCTGGCCCTGCAACTGGCCAGCGTGGCCGCCGGCGGTCCTGCCATCACCCCCTGATCTGGGTAGTGGCAGGGGAAACTCCGCCCATGGTGCCCCGTGACGTCGCTTGACAATGCCAGTGCCGTTAAACACGTTGAAGTGCGCACCATGTCCGAACCCGCCACGCTGGGTCAGCCCCAAGCCACCTTGGTCCACCTCAATCGCAGCGAGCACCTTTATTTGGCTTGCGAGGGCCATGTCGGCGGCTCGATCATCCAGCCCTACCTGTTGCGCTTCGACCGGCAGGTGGCGCTGTCCGACGTGCGGCAAGCCCTGCGCGAACTCACCAGTGCCTACCCCCGCTTGCGCGGCATCGTGGTGCCTGTGGGCTGGACCTACAAGCTGCAGATCCTGCCCGACGACGCCGGCATCGACCAGCTGTTTGAAGACGCGGTTCGCGTCGTGCATGGGGTCGACGCGGCCTCGGCCAGCGAGCTGGAGACCTGCCACAGCGCGGTGCTCAATGAGCCCTTGTCGATGGAGCGTGGCCTGCCCTGGCGCGCACGCTACATCCCGCACGCCGAGCAGCCCGCGCTGATCTTTGCGCTGCACCACATCGCGGGCGATGGCCGCTCGCTGGTACAAATGATCAGCGCCATCGTGGGCCGTCTCAACGGCCACCCGATTGCACCTTGCCCGCTGCAATCGCCCAGCATGGTCAAGGCGGTCACGCCCGCCCAGTGGCACCAGTGGCCGGCCAGCATCTTCAATTGGTGGCGCAACCACCGCGCCGATGTCCGCGCCAGCCGTGGTCAAACGCTGGTGATGCTGAACTCGCGCGAGAGCAGCCACTTCACCACCAGCCGCATCCACCACCATGAGCTCCCTTGTGGCCAGGCCCAACTGCGCGCGGTGGCCAAGCAGATGGGCACCACCGTCAACAACCTGATGACGGCGCTCATCGCCAACTGCTTCCTGGCCCGCGCTGCGGACAAGCCCAACGCGGTGGCGGCCATCCGCATCTCGGTTGACCTGCGGCGTCATTTCCCAAAAGATGAGCAGCCCGAGGTGGGCAACTTCGTGTCCTCGTTCGCGGTGCGGGCCACCCACCAGCGCGACCTGCCCGCACAGATCCGGTCGATCGAGACCCAGGTCAAAGCCCATCTGGCGCGCTACGAGCGGCGTGAATACGCCCTGCCTTTGCTGCTCTACGAGGCCTTGCCCTGGATGGGCCGCACGCTGTACAGCCGCTTCATCGTGGCCTCCAAAGCCAAGGGCAAGCTGCGCGACGTGAGCTGCCACTTCACCAACCTGGGCAGCGCCGAGAGCGTGCATCCCGCCGACCCCACCGTGCGCTTGACACACCTGTGGCCCGCGACCCTGGGGGTGTCCCTGGTGCTGGTCATCGTCAGCCTGGGCGACAAGCTCTACTTGCCCGTGATTCAGCAGCTGGACGAAACCGACGCCGACACCGTCAAGGCCTTCTTGGCGGCGCTGGACGTGCAATTGCAAAGCCTGATCCAAGCGTGACGCACGACACGAATTGAGGGGCTTTGCGCCTCCATTTGGCACGTTCAGGGGCTACACGGCGTGGGCCGCCTACCGATAAACACAGGTCAACACCGCAGACCTGCAGCATCGAAGGGCACCCCATGGACCGGATCACCAAGCAATCACCCAATGGCACACCGGCCAGCAGCTGCGACTCCATCACCAACCCCACTTCGGCAGCCCCCAGCAAGGGCACGGCTCAAACGGGCTGGCTGAACTCTGCCTTGGCCGTGTGGGTGCGCAACGACGACACATCTGATCAAACAGAATTGGCCGCCGAGCGTGACAACGTTCATACTGCGCACTGACGCAACCTGACTGACGCGTCAAGCACCACCTGCATGTTGCCCACCCTGTTTTCACCACGACGTCTGCACACGCGCATTGCCGCGGTGTACCTGGCCTTGCTGCTCGTCGTGCAAGCGGCGAGTTTCTGGTTCATCCAGGGCAGCGTCGACGGCAACGCCCGCCAGTCCATTCGCCAAGAGCTGAACAACGGACGCGAGGTCTTTTTGCGCTTACTGGCGCAAAACACCGCCAACCTGGAACAATCGGCGCGGGTGCTGACCGCCGACTACGGCTTTCGCTCGGCCGTCGCCAGCAACGACCAAGAGACCTTGCAGTCGGCCCTCGAGAACAACAACGAGCGGGCGCAAGCCAGCTTGGGCGTGTTCACCGACGCACAGTTCAACCTCAAGGCAACCGCCGGCAACGCCTCG
>JAVLFO010000056.1:0-1770 GCA_046052805.1 Aquabacterium sp.
TGCGGTGTTCAGCATGGACGGCAATGTTGTCGACGTGCCCGCGCTGATGGCCTTGTGCGAGCGTCACGATGCCTGGCTCTTGATCGACGATGCCCACGGCTTTGGCGTGTTGGGCGAGCACGGTGAGGGCACTTTGTCGCACCACGGCATGGCCGGTTTGACGGGCATCGCGCCCGCTTGGCAGGGCCGCATGGACCGTTTGATTTACATGGCCACTTTGGGCAAGGCCGCTGGCGTGTCTGGCGCCTTTGTGGCCGGCGAGCCCAGCGTGATCGAATGGATTATGCAAAAGGCGCGCACCTACATGTTCGCCACCGCCGCGCCCGCCATGGTGGCCGAAGCCTTGCGTGCCAGCGTGCGGGTCATGCAAGACGAGGCCTGGCGCCGCGCGCACCTGCGTGCTTTGCAAGCACGTTTGCGCGAGGGCGTCGCCCAGGCTTCACTGCCCTGGACCTTGCTGCCCTCAGAGACGGCCATCCAGCCTTTGGTGATTGGCAGCAACGCCGACGCCTTGGGCGTCATGGCGCAGCTTGATCAACAAGGCTTGTGGGTGCCGGCCATCCGTCCGCCCACGGTGCCCGTGGGCACGGCGCGTTTGCGCATTTCGCTGTCGGCGGCGCACACGCTGGGCCATGTGGACCAACTTTGCGCCGCCTTGGTGCAGGCGGCAAACGCTTTCAACAGCCGTGACTCAAGCCCGCGCTGAAGCGTAAAGCTTGCGGCGATCGAGCTTGGCTTTGACCTGGCCGCGCGGCAAGCCGGTGACCACCTTGAATGCCGCTTGGGCGGTGTCACGCACTTCAGGTTCTGGATATGGCGCGCCACGGCCATTGAGCAAGCTGCGCACCTGCGGGATGTGGGCGCCTTCGCCGCGCTTGACGACCACGGCGGTATCGCCATTGGCCAGCTGCACAAACGAGCCCGGTGGGTACATGCCGATCTCCTTGATCAGGGTCGACACGAAGGGGTTCTGCGCCCCGCCGCCATTGATGAACAGCTCGCGCGCGGCTTGGTGCGCAGGCAGCGCGCCCCGGTAGGCGCGTGCGCTGAGCTTGGCCATGTACACATCGGCGTAGTGGATCATGCACGCCTGCTCACTGAGGTGCCCACGCTCTTGCGGCAGGCCGCGTCCATCGGGCGTGATGTGGTGCTGCTCAACGGTGCGCAGCCAATCGACATCGGTCACGCCAGAGGCCTCGAGCAAGGCACGGCTGTGGGCGGGGTGGTCGTGCAGCTCGCAACGCTGCTCTGGCGTCAGGGCCGTGCGCTGCGTGCTCAACATGTTGTGCAGGGCCAGCGCCGCCATGTTCATGGTCAAAGCTGCGTTGGTCAAGGTGGCCCGCTCGCTCTCGCTCCAGCCAAAGCGGCTGGCCGTCAGTGCAGCCACGAAGGCGGTGTTGACCGAGTGCGCCACCGCGTTGGACTGCGGCTCGCCGCTCAGCATCTCAAACACCACCGACTCGGGATCGCGTCGCAATGCCTGCTGGATGTGGCCAGACGCGCCCTGCACATCACTTTGAAACGCCGGGTGGTCTTGCGGGCAGGTCAGCAGCGCATGAACCTGGCTGTTGAGCTGTGTCCACAACTGCGATGGGTCCGTCGGCGGCGTCTTCAACGCGGCCAAGGACTGCTGGTGCTGATCAAACTCTTCTTGGTCAACGAACACCCCACGCTCGATCAAGGTGAGCGCCTGGTCGGCGTCTTTGATCACGTAGCCTTTGCTCAGCAGCAACTGGCCGGGCTCATTGCGGACGTTCCAGGGCAAGGCTT
>JAVLFO010000057.1:0-10506 GCA_046052805.1 Aquabacterium sp.
TCTTCCAGCATGGCCTTGCGGCGGTCACCGAAGCCAGGAGCCTTCACAGCCACAACCTTCAAGATGCCACGGATGGTGTTCACGACCAAAGTAGCCAGGGCTTCGCCTTCGACTTCTTCGGCAATGATCAGCAGTGGGCGGCCAGCCTTGGCGACTTGCTCCAGCGTGGGCAGCAGGTCACGGATGTTGGAGATCTTCTTGTCGTACAGCAGCACGAAGGCGCTTTCCAGGATCGCGCTCTGCTTCTCAGGGTTGTTGATGAAGTAGGGCGACAGGTAGCCGCGGTCGAACTGCATGCCCTCGACGATGTCGAGCTCGTTGTCCAGGCTCTTGCCGTCTTCGACGGTGATGACGCCTTCCTTGCCGACCTTGTCCATGGCGCTGGCGATGATTTCGCCGACGTCAGCGTCAGAGTTGGCCGAGATGGTGCCGACTTGCGCGATTTCCTTGGAGGTGGTGGTGGGCTTGGATTGCTTCTTCAGCTCGGTGATCAGGGCAGCAACTGCCTTGTCGATGCCGCGCTTGAGGTCCATGGGGTTCATGCCAGCGGCCACGTACTTCATGCCTTCGCGCACGATGGCTTGGGCCAGCACGGTGGCGGTGGTGGTGCCGTCGCCAGCGTTGTCAGAGGTCTTGGAAGCGACTTCCTTGACCATTTGAGCGCCCATGTTCTGGAGCTTGTCTTTGAGCTCGATTTCCTTGGCCACGGACACACCGTCCTTGGTCACGGTGGGGGCGCCGAACGAGCGCTCGAGCACCACGTTGCGACCCTTGGGGCCCAGGGTGACCTTGACCGCGTTGGCCAAGATGTTCACGCCTTCAACCATGCGAGCACGTGCTTCGCCGCCAAAGATGACGTCTTTTGCTGCCATTTTGTGTATCTCCGAATTCAGTGAATGGGGGGTGTGAGCAGGTGCCGATTACTTGGCAACGACTGCAAACAGGTCTTCTTCGCGCATGACCAGCAGCTCGTCGCCGTCGACCTTGACGGTCTGGCCCGAGTACTTGCCGAACAGGACGCGGTCGCCCACAGCGACGTTCAGGGCGATGAAGTCGCCCTTGTCGTTGCGCTTGCCAGGGCCGACGGCCAGCACTTCGCCTTGGTCAGGCTTCTCGGTGGCGGCGTCAGGCAGAACGATGCCCGAAGCGGTCTTGGTTTCTTGTTCGAGGCGCTTGACGATCACGCGGTCGTGCAGGGGACGCAGTTTCATGGCTTCTCCAGTCTCTAAAGACATCGGTTTGACAATGGATCTCACGTGAGTGATGACTCACATGAGACCTCTCGGATGGGGGACAGCTGATCATGCGCTCTGCACATGACACCACCGTTAGCACTCATAAGAGGTGAGTGCTAACAGATTATAGGGACGGCGCCTGACATTTCAAGAGGGGGCGAAGACGATCGTGCAATCTCACGCCAGTTTGCGAACGCTGGCGCTGTGCCGCCCACCTGCCTTGACTTGGTAAAGCATTTCATCCGCGAGGTCGATCAGCTGTGTGGCATCGATTTGCCCATGCCCCTCAGACACGACACCCCCCACGCTGACCGTGATGTGCTGGGCCACACAAGACGCCCCGTGCACCAAGCCCAAGTCATCGACATGTTTCAAGAGGCGCTCAGCCACCTCCCGAGCACCTGGAAGGTCGGTGTCTGGCAACAAAACGGCAAACTCTTCACCACCAAAGCGCGCAATCGTGTCCGCAGGCCGGTTGAGTGCCTGACGCAAAGCATTTGCGACAGAGGCCAGGCAGGCATCGCCCTGCAAATGGCCATGCAGATCGTTGAAATGCTTGAAGTAATCGATGTCAATCATCAAAACGGCCAGCGGCGTCTTGCCGCGCGTAGCGCGTTGGCACTCTCGGTGAAGCGCCTCGTTCAAAGCCCTTCGGTTCAGCAAGTTCGTCAAGGCATCACGGTGGGCCATCTCGTCAAGATCGTGGTTCACCGCTTTGAGACGGGTCTCGGCCTCGTGTAACTGAACTGCTTTGAGGAAATGATCGCGGTCTTGATCGTCGCGGAGAAAAACGCAAAAAAGGCACACCAGGCACACCAAGCTCAGGTGAACGGCGTAAACGCTTGGCAGGCTGGTCTGCGGGACGTACCAAAGCAAAGGCACGACCGCCATGTTCAGCGCCACGAATTTGGTGGCTGCCGGCAATGACGGCCTCAACGCCCACATGTAGATGATCACAATGAGCGTGCACATCATGAACGAGTACTGCACGTAGCCTGGGCGGTCATATATGGCAACCCCCTCCGCAATCGTCGCAATCATCGAAAAGGCCGCCCATGGCGTCCAGTGCTCGCGCGACATCAAGCCGTGGGGTCGCCTCGCCCACCACACCGAAAAGCCGATCACCAAGCAGCCAAAGCCAGAGATTCCCAGGTGCAACCATTCGGGCTGACCCATCGGGTAGCGCCACAGGGTCAAGATGCCGAACAGCATCAAGACGATGTGAATCATTGGCAGCACAGGCCACCACAAATCGACCATGCGGCGAAACTCACTCGCACGCTGCATCTCAAAAAGAGCGGACAACTCCGGATGCATTCGCCATCGACGCTGGTTGGCGCAAACGCTGCGTGCGACCTTCCGGTCCGGGCGATGCACATCGGACATGGCGGGGGTTTGGTGCGGCCATCGCATTTGGCTCTCCTCACGCTGATCGGCAGCCTTTGAACAGGCGCTCTGGCGTCAACAGTAACCAAATATGGTTATGTCGTGGTCAGCGTTATCACTGGGTTGAGCACCTGCGTTGCGCGCCTCAGCGGCCACACCCCCCAATGGGTGAGCCCTGATGAGTCCCCGGGCTCACTGCTGATGGGCTGCGACCTGGAGGTCTGAATGGCCGAATGCTTCAATGCCCAGCGCCTGCAAGCTGTAGTCCCACAAGGCCTTGGACGTGACCGGATCGCGGCTGGTCGGGGTGCCGCGCTCGACGCGTCGCTTGAACCAGTGCTGCCCGGTCTGGGTGACGGCCGGGTTGGTCGCCAAGTAGATTTGGGTGTCTGCGCCTTGCCGCTCGCTGACCAGGAACGGGCCGATCGCGGCGTTGAACAAGCCCGGCGTGCTGCGCCAGATCTCGGATTTGACGCCACCTGGGTGGAAGGCATTGACGAGCACGCGAGTGCCTTCAAGTTTGCGCGCCAGCTCGCGCACAAACAAGAGGTTGGCCAGCTTGGAGCGGCCGTACGCACGGAACGGTGCCAGGAGCAAAAAGTTGCTCGTGCTGGGTTGGCGAACATCGCTCAAGCCAAGTCCACCCGCGAAGAAATGCGCCACCGAGCTGGTCACCACCACGCGGGCCGCCGGCGCCGCCTTCACCAAATCGAGCACATGGTGCGTGAGCAGAAAGTGCCCCAAGTGGGTGGTGGCAAACATGAACTCATGGCCCGTGGCATTGGTGCGCAAGGTGGGCGTGAACAAGCCGGCGTTGAGGACCAAGGCGTCGATGTGATCCCACTGCGAGCGCACGTGTGCGGCCAGCGCGCGCACCTGCTCGGGCACCGACAAGTCGACCTGCCAGAAGCTCACCTGAGCGCTGGGCGAGGCCGCACGGATCTGCGCCAGCACCGCCTGGCCCTTGACCGCATCGCGCGCCGCGATGATGACGTTGTAGCCCTGCGCCGCCAGGGCCAGCGCGGTTTGTTTGCCAATGCCAGCGCTGCCGCCGGTGATCAATGCAGTCTTCATGGGGGTCCTTGACAGGCGGTGAGCGATGGGGCGAGACACTGTGCGCTCCGCGACGGCGCGGCCCGATGTTAATGCCCCAAAGACCTCATCGCTCGTCGACGTCCCAGGTGTGCACCGGGGTGTGTCCGGGGCGTTGCCACTCGGGCGGCATGACCAGGTGCTTCAAGCGCTGGCCCAGAGGCCCAGGGGCGGCCACGTCTCGCCACAGGTCCACCATCTCGTGCACGTTGAGCACGAGGAAGTTGTGGGAGCGGATCTGTTGCTTGATGCCGTACTCGGCTGGCGCTTGCTCTGGCACATAGGTGCCGAACCAGTGGTCGAACACCATCAACACGCCGCCGTAGTTCTTGTCGATGTACTCGGGGTTGCGGCCGTGGTGCACGCGGTGATTCGACGGTGTGTCGAACAGGTATTCGTACCAGGCCGGGAAGCGCGCGATGACCTCGGTGTGCACAAAGTACTGGTAAGCCAAATCAACCGCCAGGCAAAACATCACCACCGCCGGCGGCACGCCCAGCCACACCACGGGCAGGTAAAACACAAACACACCCACAAAGCCATTCAACAGGCTTTGGCGCATGGCCGTGGTGAAGTTCATGGTCTGGCCACTGTGATGCGGCACATGGGCCGTCCAGAACCAGCGCACCCGGTGAGAGGTGCGGTGAAAGCCGTAGTAGCAAAACTCAACGGCCACAAAGATCGGCAAGATGGTCCAGCCATTGACGGGCACGTCAAACAAACGGTGCGCATACACCCAGCCAAAGATGCCGCCGGTCAAAGCCACCCACATGACGGCTTCAACGACTTGATAGCCCGCACCCAAAGACAAGTTGGCCATGACCTCGCGCCACTGGAATCGGCTGCCCTGCCCTCGCTGCCGCTGAACAACAAACTCCAGCATGAAGGCCAGCAAGAACAGGGGCGACATGCCCACCAAGAACACCTGCTTCCAATCGATGTTCTGACCAAACAGGTTGTGCAGCAAGGGCAACAAAGGGGTCAACAACGCATGCATGGCGGCCTCAAAACAGCAAGGGTGGTGCGACCTCACATGATCTGAGCGCACCCCTTGCAAGGTCTTGACGCTTGCCGACCCAAACTTGACATCGCGTGCCAATCGCCGATGCCAAGCAAGGCATCCCGCGCGACAAACACAGACACGCATGGGTGCCAAGCGCGCCCAGACCATCGCAAAGCGCCGGCAAGGGCCAAAGCCTGGGCTGCGTCAGGGCGCGCTCGGGGCGACTTCTCTACCTTGTGAGCCATGCCACCCGAGCCGCACACCGCGCTCGGGTCGCCACCGCCAACAAGAACCCTCAAGAGAAGGAGACCACCGTGTCCAAATACCTGAAAGGCTGGCTGATGCCAGCGCTGAGTGCACTTTTCATCGTGCTGATCGCCCAAGGCGGTTGGTGGATGTGGTCGCCATTTGCCTTTGCCATCACGGCCTTCTTGGCGGCCGATGCTTTGCTGCCGCGCGACACGTCTGAGCCCCCGCGCTACCAGAATGCCTTTTTGCTGAACCTGCCGCTCTACACGATCCTGCCTTTGCTGGCGGCGCTCAACTTCCTGGTGCTGTGGCTGTTTGGCTCGGGCGACATCGGTGGCGTGGGCGCCTGGCTGCAAGCCAACACGGGCATCGACCTGTTTGCCGCACGCGCCGCGACCCACCACTGGGGCATGTGGGTGGGCTGCATGATCTCGGTTGGCCTGATGAACGCCGTGGGTGGCACGGTGACGGGCCATGAGCTGACGCACCGCACCGGTCGCCCGTTCGATTTGATGATGGGCCGCGCCATGCTGGCCTTCACCTGCGACACCTCGTTCGCGATCGAGCACGTCTACGGTCACCACGTGCGTGTGGCCACGCCTGAGGACCCCGCCACTGCACGCCGCGGCGAGAGCTTCTACACCTTCACGCTGCGTTCGACCTTCATCAGCTACGTGCACGCCTTCCAGATGGAAAAGGCCCGCCTGAACAAGCTGGGCAAGTCGATCTGGAACCCGATGGCCAGCCCCTTCATGCGCGGCAACCTCGAAAACCTGGCCCTGTTCGCGGTGGCCTACGCCATGGCCGGCTGGACCGGTGTGGCCTTCTGGGCGGCCTTGGCTTTCGTGGGCAAGCAGTACCTTGAAATCACCAACTACTTCGAACACTACGGCCTGGTGCGTGTGCCTGGCCAGCCCGTGATGCCACGCCACTCGTGGAACTCGAACCACTGGGGCAGCACCAACGTGCTCTACAGCCTGGCCCGCCACTCGCACCACCACGCCGAAGGCGAAGCCCCTTACTGGACGCTGCACGCTTACCCCAACGCCCCCATGCTGCCTGCCGGCTACCTGTCGATGCTGCTGATCGCGCTGGTGCCCCCTTTGTTCAAGAAGATGATGGTGCCCGCGCTCAACCATTGGGACACGCAACACGCCTCGCCGGCAGAGCGCCGCCTGGCCCAAGCCGCCAGCGTGCACAGCGGCATGCAAGGCCTCGACATCATCAACGCCAAGGTGGCTTGAGCATGCGCATGAACAAGGCCTCATTCCACATGACACGCGAGAGCGGAGGTGCCCATGTCGCTGTTTGAACGCTTGTTTCGACGCGGTCCTTCCGAGTTCGCCGTGCAGATCAATGGTGGCGCGCACACGCTGCGCGCCAGCACCGGCGAGAGCTTGCTGCAAGCGGCGCTCAAGCAAGGTCTGCCCTTTCCCCACAACTGCCGCGTGGGCGGCTGTGGCGAGTGCAAGTGCCGGCTGGTCAGCGGCCAGGTCAAGGAGCTGACCGACAAAAGCTACCTGTTGTCGGCCCAAGAGATCCAGTCCAACGTGATCCTGGCTTGCCAAAGCCAGCCTCGCTCAGACGTGGTCATTGAGGTCGCATTGCAAGCCCAGGGCAGCGCCTACCCCGTGGTGGACACGCGTGCGCACATCGTGTCCATGCAGCCTTTGACGCACGACATCGTTCACCTGGTGCTGCAAACCGAGCAGGCCATGCCCCACGCGGCCGGCCAGTGCGCCGAGCTGACGGTGCCCGCGCAAAGCCCGCATGGCGGCGAACGGCGCAGCTACTCGTTCGCCTCACCCAGCGACCCCGAGGGCGATGCCCAGGTGGTGGACTTCTACATCCGCAAGGTGCCCGGTGGCGCCTTCACCGAATGGCTGTTCCACCAAGCAAAGGTGGGCGACACCCTGACCATCAGTGGGCCGCACGGGCAGTTCACGCTGCGGCTAGGCAGCCAAGCCATGGTCTTTGTGGCCGGGGGCAGCGGCCTGGCGCCCATCAAGGCCATGCTGGAAGAAGCCTTGCAAGGCGCGCACAGCGCACGCACCGCCTGGGTGTTCTTCGGGGCACGCACGCAGGCCGATCTGTATGCCCTGCCTGAGTTGGACGCCATCCAGCGGCGATGGGCAGGCCGCATCCGCTTCGTGCCGGTGTTGTCGGCCGAACCTGAGGGCAGCGCGTGGGCAGGCCTGCGCGGCCTGGTCACCGAGCACCTGGGCAGCCAACTGAACATGCCCTTGAGCGACGCGCAAGCCTACCTGTGCGGCCCGCCACCCATGGTCGATGCCTGCGTGGCGGAGCTGACCGCACTGGGCCAGCCACCGGCCAGTATCCTCAGCGACAAGTTCCTCAACAAGGCTGACTTGGCGCGTGCGGCGGCTTGAGCTCACAGCGCAGAGCGCGGTACCAGATGCTCGGGCTCAGCCGCCCAGCACCTTGGCCATCTCGCGCTGCGATTGCTGCATGCCGCTCACGGGCACGATGTCACCCGTGCCTTCGCTGATCTGCGCGAACAAGGCGGCCAGCCGCTCGGGCGAGTCGGGGCCGGAACCCACCAAGGCGCCCTCGCTCAAGGTGATGTGCGAGGTGGCGAACACGCCTGCACCCGCGTTGAGGATGGTGCGCGTGGGCGCTTGCTCGCTGGCCAAGAAGATCAGGCCCGGCGTGACGCTCTCAGGCGTCAGCAATGCCAGCACCTCGGGCGGCATGATGTCTTCGGTCATGCGCGTGGCGGCGGTGGGCGCCAGGCAGTTCACGCGCACATTGTTCTTTTCGCCCTCGATGGACAAGGTCTGCATCAGGCCCACCAGCGCCATCTTGGCCGCGCCGTAGTTGGCCTGGCCGAAGTTGCCGAACAGGCCGGACGACGAGGTGGTCAGCACGATGCGGCCGTAGCGCTGCGCACGCATGGTCTCCCACACCGCCTTGGTGGTGTGCACGGCACCCATCAGGTGCACGTCGATCAGCAGGCGGAAGTCCTCCAGCGTCATCTTGGCAAAGCTCTTGTCGCGCAAGATGCCGGCGTTGTTGACCAGCACATCGATGCGGCCCCACGTGGCCAGGACCTCGTCCACCATGGCCTGCACGGCCTGTGGGTCGGTCACCGAAGCACCATTGGCGATGGCCTGGCCACCGGCCGCGCGGATCTCGGCCACCACGGCGTCGGCCGCCGCGCTGCTTCCGCCACTGCCATCGCGCGCCGCGCCCAGGTCATTGACCACCACCTTGGCGCCGCGCGCCGCAAGTTGCAGCGCATGGCTGCGGCCCAGGCCATTGCCCGCGCCGGTGACGATGGCCACCTGGCCGTCAAAACGCAGGGTTGGGGCAGATGCAAACAAAGACTCTGGCGTGGCACTCATGGTGAACAGCTTTCCAACAAAGTGGGTGAAACACGGGGCGGGCAAAGGATCATGCGGCAACTCTGCCCCCGCAGAAACCCTGATTTGCGAACGTGTTCAAGACCGCGTCAAGCCGGGATGTGTCGCGCACGATGTCTTCTTGTCGCGCTGACGTATACGTCAACCGCAGCCCGCTTCCGTAAAGTGGTACTCATTGGTACCCAGGAGACAAGCCATGACCCAGATGCAGAAAAAAGGCCCTGACCAGATCGTTCCGCGTGACAAGCTCGACTTCAAACTCGACGAGAACACCCCGCGCTGGTGGTACGGCGGCGACGCCTTCAAAACCCGCCTGTTCGACGGCATGCAAGCCGCCTTCCCCGATGGCGAACGCTATTTCATCACCAGCGTGCGCGCCTACCGCCACCTGATCACCGACCAGAAGATGCTGACCGACGTGAAGAACTTCATGCGTCAAGAAGGTCAGCACGGCATCGCCCACACACACTACAACGACCTGCTGCGCAAGCAAGGCGTGAACGTCGACAAAATCCTGGTCGACGCCAAAGCCCTGTTCGAGAAGTACAACCGCAACTTCTCGGCCAAGTACAACCTCGCCCTGACCGCGGCTTTTGAGCACTTCACGGCCATGATGGCGCAGATGCTGTTCGAGTCGAAAGACGTGATGGCACCGGCCGACGAGAACATGCGCGCCATGTGGGCCTGGCACGCCATCGAAGAGATGGAACACAAGGCCGTGGCCTTTGATGTGATGCAGCAAGTGGCCAAGGTGGGCTACGTCATGCGCACCGTGGCCATGACACACGCGCTCTACAAGGTGGTGGTCGACAGCATGCGCCTGACCAACCTACTGCTCAAGGGCGACGGTTTCACCTGGGGCCAGCGCATGCGCATGTGCATCAAAGGCAGCTATTGGCTCTACGGCCCTGGCGGCCTGTTCGCGCGCAACGCTTTGAAAATGGCCGAGTACTACAAGCCCGGCTTCCACCCTTGGCAACACGAGGTGATTCACAGCTACCCCGTGTGGGTCAAGACCTTCGAAGAAACGGGCAACCCACAACTGGCGGGCGCCGCCCTGTTCCAAGCTGCCCACTGAGTCACGCTTTTCCACTGGGCGTTGGCCCTTGCGGCGAACACCCATTGCCTGCGGCCCTGCATCGATTCAAGATGCATGGGCAGCAGGCTTTTTTCATGGCCATCTCCGTTTTTGACCTCTTCAAGGTGGGCATCGGCCCATCCAGCTCGCACACCGTGGGCCCCATGCGTGCGGCGCGCCTGTTTGCGCTGCGTTTGCAGCACGAGGGCTTGTTGACGCAGACACGGCGTGTGCAATGCGAGCTGTTTGGCTCGCTGGGCGCTACCGGGCGGGGACACGGCACCGACAAAGCGGTGCTGTTGGGCCTGATGGGGCACGAGCCCGATTCGGTCGACATCGACCTGATCCCCCAATGGACCAACGAGGTACGACGCAGCCACCGCTTGCTGCTGCTGGGCCAGCAAGACGTGACCTTGTCGCCGGCCACCGACTTGCTGTTCAAGCCCGGCGTGTGTTTGCCCTTCCACCCCAACGCCCTGACCCTGAGCGCCTTTGGCGTGCAAGGTGAGCTGTTGCTGGACAGCACCCAGTACTCGGTCGGGGGTGGCTTTGTGATGAGCCAAGAGGCGGTTGACGACCACGCGCGCCACGCCCACATCGCCCCCACGCCCGAGGCGCTGCCCCTGCCCTTTCACAGCGCGGCAGAGCTGCTGGCCCTCACCCGCGCTCACGGCATCGACATCGCCGAGTTGATGCGGCGCAACGAGCGCCATTGGCGGGCAGACGAGGCCGTGTCCCAGGGCCTGATGCGCTTGTGGCAAGCCATGCAGGCCTGCGTGCAACGCGGCTTCGCCGATGAAGGCGTGCTGCCCGGTGGCTTTCACGTCACGCGGCGAGCGCCGGGCCTGTGGCGGCGCTTGCAAGACGGCGCCAGTGCCGCCGACCCGCTGCACGTGATGGACTGGGTCAACCTGTTCGCGCTCGCGGTGAACGAAGAAAACGCAGCCGGCGGGCGCGTGGTGACCGCCCCCACCAATGGCGCTGCGGGCATCGTGCCGGCGGTGCTGCACTACTACCGCCACTTCGTGCCCGGCGCCACCGACGAAGGCGTGCAGCGCTTCTTGCTGACGGCCGCCGCCA
>JAVLFO010000058.1:0-3279 GCA_046052805.1 Aquabacterium sp.
CACCGAGATCTACACTTCTAGCTTCGTCGGCAGCGTCAGATGTGTATAAGAGACAGGTTCTACTTTAATTTTTTCACCGATGGCAACTTTGTATTGTTTGCCGCCGGTTTTTATGACCGCGTACATGTTGAGACCTTTCAAGAAAAGAACTTCTTCGCCTCAAACAAGCGCACGGCAAAGCCGTACCCTCACAAAGCGAAGCTCTCCACTCTAGCACGGTCTGTTTGCGGTGTAAAGGGGCGCTGCGGCCCGACCAGATCAGCAGGCGGCTCATCACGCGCCGCTGAGGCGGAAGGCGGGGTGCCAGAAGCACCGTCGTCGGTCGTGGCGGGACCCCACTTGAAGAAGTCCAGCACCTCTTGGCGCTTGGCCATGGCGTCGGCGTGACCCAGCTCGATCAGCTCGCGCGTGAACGACGACTCGAACAACAGATAGCTGGCCAGGGCCGAACCGCGAGCGCGCTTGCCGGTGCCATACACCCCCACCGCGCGCAACATGGCGCGAACCGCGGTCGGCAAAGCCCAGAGGTGGCGGGCAGCGATGTCGTCGATGCGCTGGCTGGGCGCGATCACCAAGATATCGACCGGACGCAGGTTGCTGGAGGCGCGCTGCTCTTCGGTCAACACGCTCAAAGTTTTGTTGACGCGCTGCATGCGTTCGATGTCGACGGCCAACGCATCCAGGAAGATGCTGGACATGGCGTGGCCAGCAATTTGCGCCAAGTTGGGGTACTCCAGCACCGCCTCGCGCGGCGCGGGTGGCTCGTGCAGGCGCCCCGCCCCGATCACCAAGATGCGGTCAGCGCCCAGGTGGATGGCCGGCGAAATCGGCGCGGCCTGGCGCATCGAGCCGTCGCCAAAGTAATGCGCTCTGCCCTCGACCTCCAGCTTGATCGCCGGAAACACAAAGGGAATGGCCGACGACGCCATGAGGTGATCGAGGCTGAGGCCATCGCGCACGCTCAGGCGCTGGGAACGCGCCCAGGGTGCGATGGGCTTGGCGCTGTCGTAGAAGGTGACGTGTTCGCCCGTGGTGTAGCTCGAAGCCGAGACGGCCACGGCGTCGAGGTGCCCGTCGGCCATGAGCTGCGGCAAGCGGTCGGTGCGGAACAGCTGCGGCAGGAACTCGCGCAAAGGCTCGTTGTCCAGCAAGGAGCGCGGCTTCACCCGGCGCCAGCGCGCCATGGCCCAGCCCAGCGAAAACAGCGTGAGCCACTTGGCGCCACTGCGGATCACACCCAGCGAGTCAGATCGGTAGACCTGCTCGGCACGGAAATCGCGCCACACCTCGACCATCAGCCGCAAGGCCAGATCGTAGTGATCGGCCTGACAAGCCAGCGCCAAGCCATTGATCGCCCCGGCCGACGTGCCGCAGATGATCGGGAAGGGGTTGGTGCGGGTTCGATCACCGGCCTCGCGGCGGATTTGCTGCAAGGCTTGGAGGACGCCCACCTGGTAGGCAGCGCGTGCGCCACCTCCGGTGAGGATCAGTGCGGTTTTTCCGGGCAAGCTCATGAGAGGTTATCGGTCACCGTGATCATTCAATGTAGCGCCGCCACCTGGGGCGCACGCACACCAGGGGTGAGCAAGCGCCACTTCTTCACACAAGGCTCACCAACCGCAGGCGGTGTCGGCAGGCGGCTTGCCCAAGCCGTAGACCTCTTGCAGCGTGTGCCAGGCCTCTTCGGCGGTCTCAACGTAGCGGAACAGGTGGACGTCATCGGGGCTGATCATGCCCGTCTCGACCAGGTGATCGAAGTTGATCAGCTTGGTCCAGAACTCGCGGCCAAACAGCAGCACCGGGCGCTTGCGGCACTTGCCGGTCTGGATCAGGGTGAGCGTCTCGAACAGCTCATCGAGCGTACCAAAGCCGCCGGGGAAGCACACCAGGGCCACCGAGCGCATCAAGAAGTGCATCTTGCGCAGCGCAAAGTAGTGGAACTGGAAGCACAGGCGGGGCGTGATGTACGGGTTGGGCTCTTGCTCGTGAGGCAGCACGATGTTGAGCCCCAGGCTCTTGCCGCCCACTTCAAAAGCCCCACGGTTACCAGCCTCCATCACGCCAGGGCCACCGCCCGTGACGACGTAGATCGGGGTCTCGAGTTGGGCCGAATGCTCGGTGACGATGCTGGCAAAGCGGCGGGCCTCTTCGTAAAAGCGCGACATGCCGACCTGGCTCTTGGCCACGCGGATGGCCTGCTCGCGCGCAGCACCCTCTGACAAGGCCTGGGCCTCGGCGAGCTTGGCCTGGGCGTCTTCAGCCGGCAGGATGCGGGCACTGCCGAACACCACGATGGTGGAGGTGATGTTCTCTTCGCGCTGCACCATCTCGGGCTTGAGCAACTCAAGCTGCATGCGCACGGGGCGCAGATCCGGGTGGAGCAAGAACTCGGGGTCGGCAAAGGCCAGGTCGTAGCTGCTTTCGGGGCCCGCATACAAAGCCGGCTTGCTGGCGTTGCGCGCGTCTTGCACCGCGGTGGGGAAGTTGCGCTCCAGCAGCTCTTTGGGGTTGTTCATGGTCAACGGTCCTGCTCAGGTTGCCGCGCCCCTCGGGCGAGGTCAACTCAGTATGCCGCCAGCGAGTTCACGCAAAACACCGAACAGCGCGGCATCTGCCGATGAGTTGCGCTTTCGCCTCAGACGTGGCGGGTGCCGCAGACTGGGCAATGCGGATCGCGGCGCACGCGCAGCTCATTCCAGCGCCATTCACGGCCATCCAGCATGAGCAAGCGACCGCCCAAGCCGGCGTGCAATGCCGCAGCGCGGGCATCGCCATCGTCACCGAACTGGGCCAGCAGCTTGATGGCCTCACCCGCTTGCATCACGCCCATCATGCCGACCACCGGGGCAAAAACACCCAACAAGGCACAGCGCGCCTCGACGGGCGGCGCATCTGGCGGAAACAGGCAGGCATAGCAAGGACTGAGGCTATCGCGCGGATCAAAGACGCTGATCTGGCCGTCAAAGCGCAAGGCCGAGGCCGACACCAAGGGCACGCCGGCAGCGTGGCAAGCGCGGTTGATGGTTTGGCGGATGCCGAAGTGATCGGTGCAATCGAGCACCACATCGGCTTGAGGCACCCATTGCGCTAGCAGCTCTGCATCGGCCGCTTGAGCCAGGGTGTGAACGTGCACGCCCGGGTTGATCTGGGACATGGCCGTGGCAGCCGAGGCCACTTTGGCTTGCCCAACGCGCTCGGTCGTGTGCGCGATCTGCCGCTGCAAGTTGGTGAGGTCGACCACATCGGGGTCCACCACGGTGATGCGCCCCACCCCACTGG
>JAVLFO010000059.1:0-1598 GCA_046052805.1 Aquabacterium sp.
TCGTCGGCAGCGTCAGATGTGTATAAGAGACAGGCCTGTACCCGCCGGTGCCCACGCCGGTGCAGCGCGTGGCCAATGTGGAGCGCGCGCAGCTCATGATCGAAGCCAGCCAACGTGCCGCTTTGCAACGCCTGCTGGTGGCGGCGCAGCCCATCTGGCTGGCGCTGGCGCAAAAAAACCGCCGCAGCGGTTTGATCCGCTGGGCGGTGGACGTCGACCCCTTGGCGATCTGATCGCCTCGGGGCGTGACGCGTCGTCAAGCCAACAAGGCGTCCAGGCCTTCGGCCAACTCGTTCATGGGCGGCATGTCTTCGAGCAAGCCGTCGGCCTTGAGGCCCAGCTTGGCGCACACGTCGCGGGGCAGGGTCGAGGCCATTTCTTCGGCGCTCAAGCCGTTGTGCTCGGCGCGGGCGCGCCAGGCGGCCAGGTGGATCACACCGGCAACGGGGTCGAAGGGCTCGTGTGCGCTTGGGTCTGGGAAGTGGGCAATCGTCTCGCCAAACGACAGTGGGAAGCGCCACTGCTTGGCCAGCTCGGCGCCCACGTTGGCAAAGCTGTAGCCAAACGAGGTGCGTTCCATGTCGATGCGGCGTGCGTCCAGCGGCGAGGCCAGCTTGTCGAGTGCCAGCATTTGCTCGGGCATGCCCGAATGCATCACCAGTTGGCCGATGCCATGCATCAGGCCCACGGTGAAGGCCTGGTCGCCATTGACGCCCGCCTTTTTCGACAACCAGCCTGCGACGGCGGCGGTGTGCAGGCTGTACAGCCAGAACTTCTTGAGGTCCATGCCGGGCATCGACTTGTAGCCGCCCGTCAGGCCCGAGCTGATCACCAGCGTGCGCACGGTGACAAAGCCCAACATGGCCAAGGCCTCGTTGACGGTCCCAATGCTGCGCGAGACATGGTAGTAAGCCGAGTTCGCCAGCCGCAGCAATCGTGCAGAGAGCACGGGATCTGCCGTCAGCTTCTTGGCGATGTCGTCAATGGAGACATCATCGCTGTTGAAACTGTCGATCAGTTCGTGAACGATCTTGGGGACGGCCGGCAAGGCCTGGGGTTGCTTGAAAAGCGCTTCGAGCTGCATGTTGACAGCCTCCATCTCGACGGGGTTGCAGGCACCCTGCTCAGGTCGGTGCGCCGCTGCACCGACTCTGTGGCAGATTCATCATTTATCGACCTTGAGGTCATGGACTTGAGCATGTCGCACGCACAATTTTTCGACCCATGGAATAAGCACGGCACACCGGTCTTGTTGCACGCTTTGTGCACCGCAGCGGTGTGGAGCGCGCTGGCGCTGCCCGGGGTGGCCCAGGCGGGCGCCCGAGACGAGGCCTTGCCCGCGCGCAATTTGCTGGTCGAGTGGCGCACCAACTCGGAGCGCAGCGTGCAAGACAGCCGCAGCGGTTTGCGCAACGGCCAGGTCAGCATCGACACGCGGGGTGTGTGGGCCACGGGTACCGTGCAGTCCGGCACCGTGCAAACCGAATCACGTCAGCAAGGCAGCCAGCAGGTGCAGGTGCTCAACGGTGGGCGTGCGCGTTTGTATGTGGGCACCAGCCAGCCCTACACCTGTCTCTTATACACATCTGACGCTGCCG
>JAVLFO010000060.1:0-9941 GCA_046052805.1 Aquabacterium sp.
GCCTGCAGAGCTTCATCGCCAACGTGCAGCGGGCGCACAGCTTCCGCCAGGCCGGCGGCATCCTGGGCCTGAACATCGGCAAGAACGCCGCCACGCCCATCGAGCAGGCGGCGGACGACTACCTGATCGGCCTGGAGGGTGTCTTCCCCCACGCCGACTACATCACCGTCAACATCTCCAGCCCCAACACCAAGAACCTGCGCGCGCTGCAAAGCGACGAGGCGCTTGACGCCCTGCTAGGCCAGCTGCAAGAGCGACGTCAACAACTGATCGCACAACACGGCCGCACGGTGCCCATGTTCGTGAAGATCGCGCCAGACTTGGACGAGACCCAGGTGGGGGTGATCGCAGCCACGCTGCAAAAGAACGGCATCGATGGTGTCATCGCCACCAACACCACGATTTCACGCGAGGCCGTCAAAGGCCTTCAGTACGCTGAAGAAACCGGTGGACTGAGCGGCGCACCCGTGCTGGAGGCCAGCAACCAAGTGATCCGGCAGTTGCGTGCGGCCCTGGGCCCACGCTTTCCCATCATCGGGGGGGGTGGCGTCATGAGCGCTGCGGACGCCAAGTCCAAGCGCGATGCGGGGGCCGACCTGGTTCAGATCTACACCGGCCTGATTTACCATGGTCCGCAGTTGGTGACCGACTGCGCTCAGGCACTCAAGCGGGGCTGACCGGCTCGATGGGGCGAGCGTCCACCAGCCGGGTGGCATGCTCCAACGTGGCGTTGCACTCTTTGGGCGTCAAGCCCAAGGCGCGCGAGTAACGTATGTAGATGTGGTGCAAGGCCGATACCGATTTGGCCGGCTCCAAAATCGACGCATTGACCATTTCGTTGGACAAGCTCGCAACCGTGCGAAGCGTCTCCTCCTGGGTCAATGGCGTGCGCACAGGCGCGCTGGCACTCAAGGGGCGCGAGCCTTGCAGCAGGCGGTCATGCAAGCCCCAATGGCGCATCACGGCCTGAGTCAGGTCATCCAAATTGATGCCCAGCACCGCGCCAGCCGCCGCGTCCAGAGTCATGCCTGGCGTGGGCTGAGCACCCGGCTCAGACGGCGCACCAGGCAGCATCAGCCGGCGAATCTGCGCGCCCTCGTCCGGGAAGTGGTACAGGATCAGCAACATGCCCAGGCGCTGCGACATGGCCGTCACCGACGCCTCCTCGTCATGCACCGAAAACGGTGTCAGCAGGCGCGCCAAATGGCCCGCCAAGCAGGTCAGACGCAAATGCGCGCGCAGCATGCCCGTGGCCTCTTCGCCGGCCTCCGCGTTGACACTGGCTTGCGCACCCAAGACGCCAGGCCAGGGCCTTACAGCACCTGCCACACGGCGAATGCCCTGCTGCCCCAGCAGCATCACGGCACGCGACAAGGTTGTCACGCCATCGTCGGCGCTGCGACTTTGAAACGAAGCCACGTTCACCGAGCGCAGCAACTCCCACACCACAGCCGGGTTCTTGACAACCACGTCGACAAAATCATCCACGCGCAAAGTGTCGGCCTTGAGCGCACGCCCCAACTCGACCTCAGCTCCAGGGCGGCCAGGCAGAGCCCCCACCGAGTTGAGGCGGTCCAGCAAGAGCAGCAATGGCCCGCCAGACTCTTGCGAATTCGTCTTGATCCAGCCCTGCAACGCACTGAGCAGGGTCCGCGCGTTCAGATAGCGCTGCCGAGCCTGGCGATCGGTCGCCCGGTTGACGATGGCGCGCAGCGTCTCGGGCACCGGGTGCGGCGTCGTCCATGGCAGACGAACAATTTCAGGGCCGACCCGCTTGGCCGCGCTGCACAAATCCGGATCGTCCAGGGCAGGGTGATTGGCCAGCAGGCGGTGCAGCAGCAAACCCACCATCAACACGTCGCGCTCGGCGTTTTGACGCGCCAACTGCCGGCTGTCACGCGGGCGCGGCAACTCACCGGGCGCCAATTGCGCCAAGCCGGCACTCAAACCAACCAATATGCCGCGGCCCGAACCGTCCATCATCACGTTGTGCAGACCAATGTCTTGGTGGCTCGCGCCCGCGTCGTGGGCATAGGCCAAACCCTCCAGCACATCGCACACCAATGACGCTGACTCGATGGGCGTCAAACCGGGCGGTGTCTGCAGTCGTTCGACCAGGGTCACACAACCCTGTCGGGCGCAGGTGACAAACGGCCACGCCTCGTGTGCGCCGACCTCGAGCACCTCGGCCAAGCGTGGGTGCTTGAGCCGTGCGGTGGCCAGCACATCCTGGGTCCAACCGTCTTTTTCGGCGGCGTTGTGGGGTTGCGCACGCGGCACACACAGCATGACCTCTTGGCCCAGTCGCGCATCCCAAGCCAGCCATGCGCTGGACGCAAGGCTGCGCCCCAGCATCTGCCGAAGCTCAAAGCGTCCAAAGTGACGAGGGCCCGAGGGCGTGGGTGGTGAGGCAACGGCCATGGCGTGTCGCAAGGTAGTTGTCCTTGACTAAAGGGTACAGCGATCAACAACGCCATTGCACACTGGCCTGGCCGTCCGCAAAGCCCGGTCATGGACGAGAAACCCGGTGCTTTTTCACGCCGCCTCTAGCCTGTGCCGACCGCATCGGCCAAATGAAAGGCAAAAACTATGTGCCTGATAGCGCATCGCAACTTGAGGACAACCCTGACACCCACATGTTCTGTGTCAGAATCTTTGCAACCCTGCTGGCACATATCCACTGGTTTAGATGTAGCACCAGCACCCTCAAGGACAGATACATGAGCAGCGACCTGATCAAACACATTTCCGACGCCTCCTTCGACGCAGACGTCCTTCAATCCACTGAGCCCGTGCTGGTCGACTACTGGGCCGAATGGTGCGGCCCTTGCAAGATGATCGCCCCCATCTTGGATGAAGTGGCCAAGGACTACAGCGGTCGCCTGAACGTGGCCAAGATGAACGTGGACCAAAACCGCGACGTGCCTGCCAAATTTGGCATCCGCGGCATCCCCACGCTGATGATCTTCAAGGGCGGCCAACTCGCTGCCACCAAGGTCGGCGCGCTGTCCAAGGCCCAATTGACGGCCTTCATTGACGGCAACCTCTGATTCCTGGGGTTTTTCATCCCTATAATGCGGCACCAACTGGTAGATTCCAGTTGGTGTTCGTCCAACTGCTGCGTCACCCGCAAGCGGTAGGCTCACAGGATCCACACCCCCAGGGTTTGATGCTTTCCTGATGCGCTGCGACAAACACCCGGCCACGCGGCCTGCTGTCCACCCATTCACCCACACACGTTTCACACCAGCTCGGCGTTGCGTCACCGTTGACGTTGCTCTGATTGCCGGTTCCGTTCAGGGTCTCCCTCCATGCATCTGTCAGAACTGAAGGCGCTGCACATCTCCACGTTGGTGGAAATGGCCGAAGCCTTGGAAATCGAGAACGTCTCTCGCATGCGCAAGCAAGAGTTGATGTTCGCCATCATGAAAAAGCGCGCCAAGGCCGGCGAGCAAGTCTTCGGCGACGGCGTTCTGGAAGTGCTGCCTGACGGCTTCGGCTTCTTGCGCGCACTCGACATGAGCTTCCTGGCCAGCACGGACGACATCTACTTGTCGCCCAGCCAGGTTCGCCGCTTCAACCTGCACACCGGCGACTTGGTCGAAGGGGAAGTCCGCGTCCCCAAAGACGGTGAGCGTTATTTCGCGCTGGTCAAGGTCGACCGCGTCAACGGCCTCTCGCCCGACGTCAACAAAAACAAGTTGATGTTCGAGAACCTCACGCCCCTGTTCCCCACCGAACAGTTCAAGCTTGAGCGCGAGATCAAAACCGACGACAACATCACCAGCCGCATCGTTGACCTGATCGCCCCCATCGGCAAAGGCCAACGCGCCCTGCTGGTTGCCCCTCCCAAGAGCGGCAAAACGGTCATGTTGAAAAACCTGGCGCACGCTTTGGTGGCCAACCACCCCGAAGTGCACCTGATCATGTTGCTGGTCGACGAACGACCCGAAGAAGTGACCGAAATGCAGCGCACCGTGCGCGGCGAAGTCATCAGCTCGACGTTTGACGAGCCAGCGCAACGCCACGTGCAGGTCGCTGAAATGGTGATCGAGCGTGCCAAGCGCCTGGTTGAGCTGAAAAAAGACGTCGTGATCTTGCTGGACTCGATCACCCGCTTGGCCCGCGCCTACAACAACGTCTTGCCATCGTCTGGCAAGGTGCTGTCGGGTGGCGTGGACTCCAACGCCCTGCAACGTCCCAAGCGCTTCTTCGGCGCGGCGCGCAACATCGAAGAAGGTGGCTCGCTCACCATCATCGGCACCGCCCTGGTCGACACCGGCAGCCGCATGGACGAAGTGATCTACGAAGAGTTCAAGGGCACCGGCAACTGCGAAATCCACCTGGACCGTCGCATGGCCGAAAAGCGCGTGTACCCATCGATCTTGATCAACAAGTCGGGCACCCGCCGCGAAGAGTTGCTGCTCAAGGCAGAAATCCTGCAAAAGAGCTGGATCCTGCGCAAGCTGCTCTACCCCATGGACGAGATCGACGCGATGGAGTTCGTGCTCGACAAGATGCGCGCCACCAAGAACAACCACGACTTCTTCGACATGATGCGTCGTGGCGGCTAAAGCCGATATATAATCTTTGGTTTTCCGGCTGTCGGAAAGTGCCTGACATGGTGTCAGGTGGCTCCCGATGATGCTATGTAAGCAAACAGCAGCAAGAGGTTTTGACATGCCAAAAGACGGTATCCACCCTAACTATCGCGACGTGGTGTTCGTGGACCAATCGAACGGTTTCAAGTTCGTGACCCGTTCGTGCGCCCCCACGAAGGAAACCATCAAGCACGAAGACGGCCGTGAACTGCCGTTGTTCAAGCTCGAAACCTCTTCCGAATCGCACCCTTTCTACACCGGCACCCAAAAATCGGTCGACTCCCTGGGCGGTCGCGTCGAGAAGTTCCGCAACAAGTTCGCTCAATTCCGCAAGTAATCGGGCGATCTGGGCGTTGCGCTCTCGCAGCGCCCGCGTCTTCGACGCACACGAAAAGGGTAGCTCAGGCTACCCTTTTGCATTTGCGCACAGACCGCGCCCTACCCGTCCACAGCCCAGTCCCATCGCTCGGTTGCCCAAGCCCCACGCATGAACGCCCACTCACAGGCTCACCTCATCTCACCGGCCCTGGTCACGCAGAAGGCCGTACAGCGTGTGCCTCGCTGGGCGTTGCTGCTGTTTTGCGCGGCCTACGTCATCCCGGGCTTGCTGGGTCGTGACCCCTGGAAGAACGAAGACATTGCGTCCTTTGGACACATGTGGAGCCTGGCGCTGGGCCAAGCACCCTGGCTGCATCCCAATGTCGGCGGCGTCTTGCCAGCATCTGGCGGTATCTTGCCGTACTGGTTGGGGGGCGCCTTCATCGCCACCTTGAGCCCCTGGGTTGATCCGGCCCTGGCAGCTCGCCTGCCTTTCGCGATTTTGCTGGGTGTGGTCCTGGCCTTGACTTGGTACAGCACCTACCACCTTGCGCGAACCGATGCCGCGCAGCCTCTGCCATTGGCCTTTGGCGGTGAAGCCAAGCCGCTGGACTACGCCAGAGCCGTGGCCGACGGCGCCCTGCTCGCCCTGATCGCCAGCCTGGGCCTGTTGCAGCTGGGCCATGAAACCACGCCCGAGCTGCTCCAGTTGCTGGGCAGCACCCTCTTCTTGTACAGCCTGGCCGCCGTGCAAACGCACCCACATCAGGCCCGCGTGGCCGCCGTCAGTGGGCTCTCGATCATGGCTGCCAGCGGCAGCCCGGCCGTGGCATGCCTGCTGGGTGTGGTTGGCGTCATCGTCTGCAGCCGGTCGCAGCAAGCTCCCATGCGCGCGCACCTGCCCTGGATCGCCGGTGCAACGGCCTTGTCAGCCGCCTTGGCAACGGCCTTGACGGTCTCGGGCCTCTCGGGGTGGGCCTGGCGTGTGGACACCCAAGTCAGCGTCAAAGAAGTGCTGCAATTGCTCACCTGGTTCGCCTGGCCAACACTCCCCCTGGCCGCCCTCACCGTGTGGCACTGGCGGCGGCAAATCAGCCGCCGGCACATCGCCGTGCCCCTGGTCACCGCCCTGGTCAGCCTGGTCGCTTGCATCGTGATGGGCGGCAACGAACGCGCTTTGTTGACCGCCCTGCCCGCTTTGGCCGTGTTGGCCGCCTTTGCCTTGCCCATTTTGCAGCGCAGCCTGGGATCGGCCCTCGACTGGTTCTCGGTATTCTTCTTCACTGTGTGCGCAGGTGCCATTTGGGTGATCTATGTGGCCATGCACACGGGCGCCCCCAAGCAAATCGCGGCCAACGTCAACAAGCTGGTGCCAGGTGTTCAGCCACATTTCTCTTGGATTGCGCTCGGCTTTGCCCTCGCCGGCACGCTGCTGTGGCTGGGTCTGGTGCGATGGCGCACGGCCCGCAATGCACATGCACTCTGGAAGAGCCTTGTTTTGCCAGCAGGCGGCGTGGCACTGTGCTGGCTCTTGTTCATGACGCTGTGGCTTCCTTTGCTGGACCAAGCCAAAAGCTACAGGCTGTTGCTGAGCCGCATGACGCCGCACATGATGCATGGTGGGCTCGTTTGCGCACCCGGCGCTCCAGTGGGCCTGTTGACAGCCATGGAGTACTTTGGCAACTACCCGGTCAATGGGAAACCTGGCCCCGCTCAGTCACAACCGGCCCAGTGCCGCACCTTGGTGCTGAGCGTGAGGGCTCACGCGGAGGCGCCCAACGTGCGAGGCTGGGTCAAAGTGGCGCAGTACAACCAGCGCACACACAACTCCGAGCAGATCGCGATTTACCACCGCATCAACGCGGCGCAGACGCCCTGACTGATGCTTGCCGTGGTCTGTCGAAGCAAGTTCAGACCAAACGCACCCGAACCGCTGGCACCACCAGCGTGAACACCGAGCCCTTGCCGGCCTCACTGCTGACGCGCAACTCGCCGCCGTGGCGCTGAACCACGTGCTTGACGATCGACAGCCCCAGACCCGTGCCACCGGTATCGCGTGAGCGGCTGCCGTCCACGCGGTAGAAGCGCTCGGTCAAGCGAGGGATGTGCTCTGGGCTGATGCCAATGCCGCCGTCCTTGACGCGGAACTCAGCCGAGCCGTCTTCATGCATGACCCAAGCCACATCCACCGGCTTGCCGTCAGGGGTATAGCGAATCGCATTGGAGACCAGGTTCAGCATCGCGCTGAGCCACTCTGACTCGACCCCAGCCAACTCCACCTGGCGCCCCTGGGCCTCGATGTGGAACTGCAAAGGATGGCGCTCGCGCGACAGCCCTCGGGCGTCGTTTTCAATGCGCTGCATGAGGTGAGACACCTTGAGCCATCGGTCCGATGCAGGACGCGGGCTGCCCTCGATCTGAGCCAATGTCAGCAGGTCAGACACGAGCGACTGCATGCGCTCGGCCTGCTGCGCCATCAAGCTGATCACCCGGGTGCGCTCCACCTCGGTCAAAGGCAAAGAGCCCATGGTCTCGATGAAGCCATTGAGCACCGTCAAGGGCGTTCGGATTTCGTGCGACACGTTGGCCACGAAGTCGCGGCGCATGGTGTCGGCCCGCTCGCGCTCGGTGATGTCTTGCGAAATCACCAACTTGAGGCCATCGCCATACCCTTTGACCTGGATGAGCAGGTGAGACTGGTTGCCTCGCGACATCGGGCACTTGACGGGCTCACGGAAGTCGCCGGCGGCCAAGTACTGCACAAAAGCGGGTTGTCGGATCAGGTTGGTGACGCGCTGTTGCAGGTCACGCTGCGGGTTGAGCCCAAAGTGATCTGCGGCGCTCGAACTGACCCAGGTGATGTGGTCGGCTGCGTCCAACAGCAAAACACCATTGGGTGAGGCGTCGATGGCCGACAAAAACTGATCCAAACGCGCGCGCTCTTGTGCAACGTCTTTGCGCAAGGCATGGGTCAGGCGCTCTACGCGCGCCGCGACCTCACCCCACAAACCAGGCAGCGCAGGCGCTGACATCTCTGGCGTGCGCAACCAGTCCAACAGGCGGTGGCCCTTGAGTGTGTCGACCACGCTCAGGGCTATCACGGCGCCAGCCGCGCCGGCGATGCCCCAGGCAACTGGGTAGCCGGCAAGTGAGCCCAGCCACCAACCGGTCACCCCACCGGCACAAGCGGTGAGCACGCGTGTGCTCACCCGCGACAACAGCCACGAATTGCTCAGGTCCACGATGATGGTTGGGTTCAGGCGGCCGCGTCGGCCACTTGCTGGGTGAGTCGGTAGCCCGCGCCACGCACGGTCTCGATCAGCTGTGCGCGCTGCACAGGGGTCAACGCCTCTAGCAAGCGCTTGACATGCACGTCCACCGTGCGCTCTTCAATGAACACATGGTCGCCCCAGACACGGTCCAGCAACTGTGCACGGCTGTGCACGCGCTCTGGGTGCGTCATGAAGAAATGCAAGAGTTTGAACTCGGTGGGCCCGATCTTGATCTCTTGATCGCCGCGGCAAACCCGACGCGTTGACGGGTCGAGACGCAACCCGGCCACCTCGACAGCCGAATCCAAGGCCTGAGGCGCCTTGCGACGCAGAACAGCACGCACGCGCGCCATCAACTCGTGCGTCGAGAAGGGCTTGGTCAGGTAGTCGTCGGCACCGGCATCCAGCCCGGCAACCTTGTCCACCTCTTCGGCGCGGGCCGTCAACATGATGATCGGCAGATCGCGCGTTCGCGTGGCGCCGCGCCAGCGTTTGGCCAGGGCCAAGCCTGACTGCCCCGGCAGCATCCAATCCAGCAAAACGAGGTCGGGCAGCACCTTGTCAAGCTCGCTTTGGGCTTGCTCGGCGTCGTTGGCGACGATCACCTCAAAACCTGAATGACGCAGGTTCAGGGCGATCAACTCGGCGATCGCCATTTCATCTTCAACCACCAGCACACGGCTCATGGGTACGCTCCCTTGTCAGGCTTACTTGATGATGGACTCAACCGCCTCAGGCGTGTTGTGTCGCACATCGGTGCCCTTGACGATGTAGATGACCTGCTCGGCCAGATTTTTGGCGTGGTCACCCACACGCTCGATGGCCTTGGCCACGAACACCAAATCGATCGATGCGGAAATGGTGCGGGGGTCTTCCATCATGTACGTGATGAGCTTACGCATCAGGCCATCGAACTCGGCGTCGATCTCGTTGTCGCTTTTGATCACTTCCAGCGCAGTTTGCGTGTCCAGACGCGCGAAGGCGTCCAGCGCGCGACGCAGCGAAGCCGTGGCCAAGGAAGCCTCAAACGAAACGTCGTTCACGGGCAAGCGCAGGCGGCTCGAAACGCCGGTGTTGATCAGACGTTGCACCGTGCGGGCCACGCGGGCAGCTTCGTCACCGACACGCTCGAGGTTGCCAATGGTCTTCGAAATGGCGATCAGCAAACGCAGGTCGCGTGCGGTCGGCTGGCGACGCGCGATGATGGTCGACAAGTCGGCGTCGATGTCCATCTCGAGCTGATTCACACGCTCTTCTTGGATCAGCACCTGGCTGGCGGTTTCCCCATTGAAATGGGTCAGGGCATCGATGGCGTTGGCCACTTGTTGCTCGACCAAACCGCCCATTTCCAGCACGCGCGTGGAAATGCCGCTGAGCTCGACGTCAAACTGACTGGACAAATGCTTTTCAGACATGTTGCAGCTCCTTCAAATCCTGTTGTTGGTGTTGTGTTTGGGGCTTGTGATCAACCGAAACGACCGGTGATGTAGTCCTCGGTCTCGGTGCGCTTGGGTTTCATGAAGATGTCGGTGGTGGCGCCGAACTCGATCAGCTCGCCCAGGTACATGTAGGCCGTGTAGTCTGAGCAACGAGCCGCTTGCTGCATGTTGTGGGTCACGATCAACACGGTGTAATCGTCCTTGAGCTCGTGGATCAGCTCTTCGATCTTGCCAGTGGAAATCGGGTCCAGGGCCGAGCAACTGTCTCTTATACACATCTGACGCTGCCGACGAAGCTAGAAGTGTAGATC
>JAVLFO010000061.1:0-3183 GCA_046052805.1 Aquabacterium sp.
CACCTGCTCCATGCCCACCTTGATCTGCGTGAGCGCGGCCACGATTTCTTGCGCCGCGGCCACGGCTTCTTGGTTGCCCTGTTCAACCTGGCCCACGTTGGACTCGATCTGCGTCAGGTTGGCGTTGATGACCTTGGTTTTCTCGACCTCGGTCAGCGCCGAGTTCATGATCTCGCCCAAGTCCCGTCCCACAAAGCCGATCTGGTCCTGGATGGACTTGACCATGTCTTTGATGCGGTCGGCGTTCTCGGCCGAGTCGTGTGCCAAGTTGCGGATGTCGGTGGCCACCACCACAAAGCCCTTGCCGTACTCGCCGGCGCGTGCCGCTTCGATCGAGCCGTTGACGGCCAGCATGTTGGTCTGGATGGAGACCTGTGTGATCGCATCGACGATCTTGTCGATCTTGCGGCTGACCAGTTCCAAGTCCTTGATCTGCTTGATGCTCTCGCGGGTGGAGATCACGCCGGCGCTGATCGAATCGACCAGGGCCTTGATGTTTTTTTGGTTGTCGCCCATCAGCACCTTGATGGCAGCGGCGCGTTCGTTGCCCGTGGCGGCGCGGCTTTCGGCGACCTGCGCGCCTTTTTCAATCTGGGTGATGGCCGCGGCCGACTCGGTGGTGGCAGCGGCCTGGCTTTGGGCGCCTTTGCGGATTTGCTCCAGTGCCACCATGATCTGTGCGGCTGAGCGCGAGATTTCTTGAACGGCGCTGGAGAGTTCTTCGGCCGAGCTGGCGACCTCTTCTGCGCTCTTTGAAATATCGGTCGAGTTCTTCAGGTCATCGGCCAACTCAGACAGGCCTTGCGAAGTTTGCTCGCATTCGGCCAAGGCCACGGTTTGCTCGTTGACAGTTTTGTTGGCCTCTTCACAGGCTGACGATTGTTCTTGCGAAGCCGATGCGATGGCCTCTGCGCCCTTGAGCGCTTGCTGCGCGGCCACGTTGCTTTGGCCTGCGGCCGACGCAATTTCGGCGGCACCATTGGCGATCTCGGCCGAGTCGCTTTGGATCTGGTCCAGTTGCTCGGTGATGACCACGCTCTTTTCGACTTCGGCTTTGACCGAGTCAGCGGCTTCGTTGATGCCATCGGCAATGACCTTGACCTCACCCTGGATCTGGCCCACCAGCTCTTGGATTTGCTTGGCGCTTTTCTCTGATGTTTCAGCCAGGGTGCGCACTTCGTCGGCCACCACGGCAAAGCCCTTGCCGTGCTTGCCAGCGCGGGCCGCTTCGATGGCCGCGTTCAGGGCCAGCAGGGTGGTTTGGTCAGCGATGCGCGCCACGGCCTTGACGATGTCGCCGATGTTGGCGGCCTGGCGTTCCAGCTCGGCCACCATCTTGACCGACTCGGCTTGGCGTTCAGCCGCCTGCGCCACGTTGGTCAGGGTGACACGCACGTCGTCGTTGATCTTGCCGGCCAGGCCACGCATGCCCTCGGCCATGTGCTGGGCCTGGGCCACGGCGGCCAACTGGCGGGTGATGGCGCCGCTCACTTGCGTGATGGCCGCCAGCGATTCTTGGGCAGCACCGGAAGCCTCTTCGGCACCCGTGGCAATTTGCGACGCGGCACGCTTGAGCTCCTCTGCCGCAGACGCCGCTTCGTTGATGCCCGACGACAACTGGCTTGACGCTGCTGCCACCCGCTCGGATGCTTGCTGCTGCTTTGCCAGCGTACGCGCGCGCTTGCGCTGTGCATCGGCATCGCGCGCCACGTTTTTACTGATACCTGCTGGCACCGAGCTCAGGCTGTGGGAGGGTTCATCGCTGGTGCGAGATTTGCGAACGAGAGACATGGGGCGGCTCCTCTGGCGGGGTCGGCACGACAAAGACAAACAGATCGCCGAAGGACCATTCCTTTGGCTGCGCTGCTCTCTTCTCGGCTGTCGCTTCGGTGCCTGCGGCGGTCTGAACCCGTGACTGCCCGCGCGGTTCAGACGCGCCATCTTGACCCCGTGGTCGGGGAAGAGAGTGGAGCCATTTCACTCCTCAACGAGTTGGGTGGGAGCGCCGAATATGTGGAGGATTTCCGTCCAATTACATTTGCATGCACGTTTGGGCGGGGTGCTCAGCCGCCCTGTGACGCTGTTTTCGCGTGCTGGCTCCCGGCGGTCGAGTTCCAGCCAGGTCGTCAGCGCCTCGGTCAAGCTGGTCTGCGGCATGCACTGCGATTCGGTGCACCAGGCCATACAAATGGCCTCATTCGTCAGCAAACTCAGATCGCGTACGGATCCTCAAAGCCCAAGGCGGCCAGGATCTCGCGCTCACGCGCTTCCATGCACTGGGCTTCGTCGTCTTCGATGTGGTCGTAGCCTTGGGCATGCAGCGCGCCATGCACCAGCATGTGCGCGTAGTGGGCCTCCAGGGGCTTGCCTTGGTCTTGCGCTTCTTGCGCGATCACCGGGGCGCAAATGATCAGGTCGGCCATGACCACGGGCTCTTGCGCGTAGTCGAAGGTCAGCACATTGGTGGCGTAGTCCTTTTGCCGGTAATCGCGGTTCAAGGCTTGGCCCTCTTCGGCGTCCACCAGGCGCACCGTCAGCTCTGCATCTGACTCGAGCGCCGCCCGCAGCCACTTGATGACGCGGTGGCGGGGCAGGATGTCGCGGTGGCGCTTGTCGGCAAATTGCAGGGACAAGGTCAGGGAAGGGCGTGTGCTCATGCGTGATCAGCTGGCGTGTTGTGGCTGGAAGGGCCGGTGCGCGGCAGTTCGGGCTCGGCCGCTTGGGCGGCGTCATAGGCCTGGACGATGCGAGCGACCAAGGGGTGGCGCACCACGTCACTGGCGTTGAAGCGCGTGAACGAGACGCCCTTGACGCGCTTGAGGATGCGCTCGGCCTCGATCAGGCCGCTCTTGCTGCCTCGGGGCAGGTCGATCTGGCTGATGTCGCCTGTGACCACGGCGCGCGCGCCAAAGCCAATGCGGGTGAGGAACATCTTCATCTGCTCGGGCGTGGTGTTTTGCGCCTCGTCCAGGATGATGAAGGCGTGGTTGAGCGTGCGCCCGCGCATGAAGGCCAGCGGTGCGATCTCGATCAGGCCTTTTTCAAACGCCTTGGTGACGCGGTCAAAGCCCATCAGGTCGTAGAGCGCGTCGTACAGCGGCCGCAAGTAGGGGTCGACCTTTTGCGTCAAATCGCCCGGCAAAAAGCCCAGGCGCTCGCCGGCTTCAACGGCGGGACGCGTCA
>JAVLFO010000062.1:0-2002 GCA_046052805.1 Aquabacterium sp.
GCCGACACCAAGTTCGAGTTCGGCCTGGACGAGCACGGCACCCTGACCGTGATGGACGAGGTGCTCACGCCCGACTCGTCACGCTTTTGGCCCATCGAAGGCTACGAGGCCGCGTTCGCCGCCGGCCAGAACCCGCCGAGCTACGACAAGCAGTTTGTGCGCGACTGGCTGGAGCAAGCCACCGTCAATGGTCAGCCTTGGGACAAGACCGCGCCATCGCCCGCCTTGCCGCAAGAGGTGATTGCCAACACGGCGGCCAAGTACCAAGAAGCCCTGGTGCGCTTGACCGGCCAGTGACAGCCCCGAGGGCTCAGCCCTCGTCGCCGTAGCCAGCCGCTTCGCGCGCCGCAGCCCGCTCGGCCATGGCCTGCGTGTGCGCTGCGGCAATCGCTTCGGCCTTTTCTTTGCTGGCGGCCCAGCCCTTGATGATTTGGGCCGCATCGCCCACACCGGTCTTGTTCAGTGAAGAGAACAGGCACAGGCCGATGTCGGCCTCGTCGGTGGCCAGCTCGCCCAGCACGTCTTGCGCATTGCGCAAAGACTCGGCTTGCTCTTTGCGATTGAGCTTGTCGGCCTTGGTCAGCAACACCAACAGCTTGACCTCGCCATTGCGCACGCGCGGCGTCACAAACTGAAGCAGCTGCAAATCCAGCTCGGTGAAGCCATGGCGTGAATCCACCATCTGCACCACCGCAGTGAGGTTGCGGCGCAAGGCAAGGTAGTCGGCCATCACCTCTTGCCAACGCAGCTTGGCGGTGCGCTCCACGGCCGCATAGCCGTAGCCGGGCAAGTCCGTCCACACCAGCTCGGGGGCCAGCTTCGGCCCCACCTGGAACAGGTTGATGTGCTGCGTGCGCCCAGGTGTTTTGGAGGCGTACGCCAGCTGGCGCTGCTGCGCCATGGTGTTGATCGCCGTGGACTTGCCCGCGTTGGATCGGCCCACGAAGGCCACCTCGGGCAGGTCGGTCACGGGCAGCTGGTTGAGCTGGGCGGCCGTGGTGTAAAACCGCGCCGAGTGGGTCCAGGCCAAGGCCTCTTTGGCCTCTGGGGCCAAGGGCGCGGGGGCGGCTTTGCGCGGCGCATGGGCCTCGCGTTTGGGCGCCGGCGTGATGGGCCGAGGCGGCTTGACGACGGACTTTGATCTGGTTGACTTGGGGCTGCTCATGGGGCATTGTAAAATCTCTCGACCCGCCTGCCGAAAAAAATGGCAGCCCTTCGCTCACTCAACGTCCACACGCCATGAAGCGCTTCTCTACTTTGCTTGCCTCGGTGGTTCTGTCTCTGTCGAGCCTGGCCCACGGCTCGGAAACCAAGGCGGCAGCCAAGCCTGACCTGGCGGCCGGTGAAGCCAAAGCCACCACGGTGTGCGCAGCCTGTCACTCGGCGGACGGCTCGCGTGGCATGCCCATCTATCCGATCCTGCAAGGGCAGCACCCCGAATACCTCGTCAAGCAACTGACCGAGTTCAAAGAAGGCAAGCGCAAGAACGCCATCATGAACGGCATGGCTGCAGCCTTGAGCCCTGAAGACATGCGCAACGTTGCCGCCTTCTACGCCAGCAAAAAGGCCAAAGACGGCGTCGCCAAAAACAAAGACCTGGTCGCACTGGGCGAGAAAATCTACCGCGGCGGCATTGCCAAAAAGGGCGTGCCTGCATGCGCCGGCTGCCACAGCCCCAACGGCGCGGGCATCCCGGCACAGTTCCCACGCTTGGCCGGCCAGCACAGCGACTACATCAAGACACAGCTGACCAGCTTCCGCCAAGGCGAGCGCACCAACAGTGCCCAGATGTCGGCCATTGGTGCCAACCTCAGCGACAAGGAAATCGAAGCCCTGTCAGACTATGTTGCTGGCCTGCGCTGATCCCAGCAAGGGCATGAAACACTTTCGGTGTGGCTGAGTACCGCATCGATCTGAGGCGGGCCATCCTTGACGGGGTGCCCGCCTTGTCGTTTGTCCCCGCCTGCAGCTTGCCGCGCTGAGCCCCTCGCCCCAACCACCG
>JAVLFO010000063.1:0-1988 GCA_046052805.1 Aquabacterium sp.
ACAAAGACATCCATGGTGCCGGTGTTGACGAAGTCCAAGAAGGTGGTCAACAGCGTGAGACTGGCCACAGGCTTTTCGCCCTGGGCGGCCAGTGTGGCAAGTGCCGTGGCGATCAAGGTGCCGCCCACGCAGAAGCCCAAGGCATTGATTTGATCGACGTTGGCAATGTCGCGGGTGACGTGGATGGCCTTGATCACGCCATGCTCGACGTAGTCATCCCAGGTGGACTTGGCCAGGCTCTCGTCGGCATTGACCCAGCTCACCATGAAGACACGGTGACCTTGCGACAGCACGTAGCGCACCAATGAGTTGTCGGGCTGCAAGTCAAGGATGTAGAACTTGTTGATGCATGGGGGCACGAACAAGAAGGGGGTCTCGTGCACCTTCGGCGTGATCGGCGTGTACTCGATCAGCTGGAAGTAGGCGTTTTCAAACACCACGGTGCCGGCCGTGGTCGCCACGTTGCGCCCGACCTCAAAAACGCTTTCGTCGGTCTGCGACATGTGCCCCTGACGCAGGTCGTGCATCAGGTGCTGCATGCCCTGGCTCAGGCTCTCGCCTTTGGTGTCAATCGCCTTCTTGATCACCTCAGGGTTGAAAGCCAAGAAGTTGCTGGGCGATGCGGCATCGGCCCATTGCTGCACCGCAAATCGCACCCGCTGACGGGCCTTTTCGTCACCCTGCAGGCTGTCAGCCATGCGCTGCAAGGTTCGGGAGTTGAGCAAGTACATGGCCGCCATGAAAGCGCTACCGGGGTTGCTGTGCCACTCGGGCGCAGCAAAGCGGCGGTCGTTGGCCTTGAGGGCGCCGCCCTCGTCCATCGCGTGATTCCACAACTCGGTGGCTTGCTTGACGTAGTCTTGCTGGATGCCCTGAAGCTGCTCAGGCGGCACGCTCAAACCGGCGATGGACTTGAGCGTCTCGCCCAGGCTTGAACCCATGGCCTCAACGGCGTGTGTGACAGGGCTCAGGGCCGCCAGTGGCTGCGCCATGGCGCCGGCCCATCCCGACGCTTTTGCCGCGTCGAGGCCCGGCCACTGGGGCATGACATTCGCGCCCAAACCCATCCCGCCTAACACGGAAGCGAAGGCCGCAAAGGGCGACGAAACACCCGCATCGCGGGATTGCGGCGCAGCCTTTGCCTGATCATCATCCATGACACGTTCTTCGCGCTCTGCGCGAGCGTGGCCGGGTGCCTCGCTGGCCGTTTTGGACGCGCCGGCACTCGCCGCTGGCTTCACGACAGGCTTTGACACCTTGGGCGCGACCTTCTTGGCAGCAGTGGGCTTTTTTCTCGCAGCCACTTTGGACGCTGCGGGTGAGTCATCTGCCACTTCAGCACGCTTGACGCGCGCCCGTTGAGAACCAGCCATACGTCTCCTAAATGGGAAGTCGGTGCCCGCGCACCGATGAGGATCCATCCATGTTGCCGTATTCTGGCCCCGTCCTTTTGACATGGGCCCAGGGTCGACTCACTTTTGGCGTGTTTTCAACATCAGCCCAACGGTTACCCTGGTCTGACCTGAACGAATCGAGTCGACATGTGGATCGTTGCCATCGCTTGGATGTATGTGGCGCTCATGATGGCTGTGAGCGAGGCCGTGAGCCCAGTGGGATCGGTGTTGGGCGCCATCATCACGCTGTTGTTTTATGGCGTGCTGCCGACCGCGCTGGTGATGTACGTGCTCGGGACGCCGCAGCGGCGCAAGGCACGACGGGTCCGCCAAGCTGCCGAAGAGGAGGCAGAAAGAGCCACCTGCGACGATCCAGGAGCACTGGCAAGCCGGGCCACAGCGGCATCAACGCGCTCGGATGGTGATGGCGGCAGCCTGTCGACCGGTGATGCGCTCCCTGCGGAAAGAGAAGAAACGCGCTGATTCGGCCACGGTGCACCATGTGCCGCCCGAGATGTGCCGCACGCCCAACTGTGTGAGGGTGCGCCTGGCCAAGCCGGCCAGATCGGCGAGCCATTTGCTGGATTGCGCCTC
>JAVLFO010000064.1:0-2304 GCA_046052805.1 Aquabacterium sp.
TCAGGCCAAGGGCCATCACTACACCACCACGGCCTTGGTGGGCGGCGACAGCCAGTTGGCAGCCAAGTTCCACGACGGGCATTTCGCCACCATCTACTTGAGTCCCAAGGACTACCACCGCATCCACATGCCCTGCGACGGGCGCCTCACCCGCATGATTTACGTGCCGGGCGAGCTGTTCTCGGTCAACCCTGCCACGGCGCGCGGTGTGCCCGGGCTGTTTGCGCGCAACGAGCGCGTGGTGTGCGTGTTCGAAACCGACCATGGCCCCATGGTGCTGACCCTGGTGGGTGCGACCATCGTGGGCAGCATGGCCACCGTCTGGCACGGTGTGGTCAACCCGCCGCGCAGCACGCAGGTGTGCGAGTGGCGCTACGACGACCAAGGCATTGAGTTGCGTCAGGGCGATGAGATGGGGCGCTTTTTGCTCGGCTCGACCGTGGTGATGTTGTTCCCCAAGATGCCGATGGCTTTCAACCGCGACTGGGCACCTGCTCTGCCTGTTCGCCTGGGGCAGGTGATGGCTCAGCGCGCTTGAGCCGCTCGGGCCGGGTCGTTCAAATTCAAAAAATGAAGCAGTTTGGGAGCAGATGATGCGAAAAATATCAGGGGTGCTGATGGTCTTGCTGACCGCCGTGCTGGTGTGCGCTTTGAGCGCAGCCGCGTGGGTGGCTGGTGATGCCTTGGTGGTGTCTCGCACGGTGAGCGAAGGCCGCACGGTGGCCGACATGGCCGAGAACATCGGCCGGTGGGCATCGCAGTATGGCGGTGTGCATGTGCGCACGGAAGGGGCGAACGCGCGCATCCCTGGCACGTTCTTGACGCGCTCGGTGTACGCCACATCGCACGACGACGCGGGCTTGCTGCAAGGCGCTAAAACGGATGGCCGCCAAGAAGAGCGCGCCGCGATGGAGCGCATTGAGGCCTACCACTGGAAGAACCCGGCGCTGATCCAGCGCGAGGTCTCTGATGTGCTGCTCAATTCGGGTAGCAAGGCGCAGTACCGCTTGACGGCACACACCGTGCTCAACCCCAACAATGCGCCCAACCCCTTTGAGCGCGAAGCCTTGACGGCCATGCAGGCGTCTTTTGCCAAGTTGTCTGGTGATGGCGTGATGCGTGCCTCGTCGGCCGACATGATGCGGTCCAACAAGCCCGTGGCGGGCCTGGAGTACTGGCGCCAAGAAGGCGGCCAGCTTTTGTATGCACGTGCGGTGGTGGCCCAAAAAAGCTGCCTGAAGTGCCATGACACGCCGCAAAACGCGCCTGATTTTCTCAAGACCAACCTGCAGTTCAATGGCGGTGGTGGCTTTGGCTACGAGGTGGGCAAGCCCGTGGGCGTGATCAGCGTGAAGGTGCCCATTCCTGAAACCATGACCCTGGTGCGCGATGGCATGCCCTTGTCTTGGTGGGCGGCCTTGGCTGTGGCTTTGGTGGCGGCCATTGGCATCACGGTGCTGGCGTTCTGGCCACGTCCTGCTTGATGTGGCTCCAGTCGAGTTGGCGCTGGCTCTCGAAATGCCGTGTTTGGCCCGTCACTGGGTCGGTGAAGCGCACTGAGCGCGCCAGCAATTGCAGGGGTGAGCTGAAGTCGGGCGCTTGATCGGCGGGTGGCTGGGGCAACAAAGTCGGGTAGATGCGGTCACCATGCAGCGGCAGTTGCAGGGCGGCCATGTGCGCTCGCAGTTGGTGCTTTTGCCCGGTGATGGGTGAGAGCCGGTAGTGCCCCCAGTGGTCGGTGTGCTGGATCAACTCGATCAGCGTCTCGGCATTGGGCTCGCCCTCGGCTTCGTGCATGACCATGAACTGCGCCGCGCTTTCGACCAGGCGGCTGCGGCGGGTGCAGGGCAGGGCCAGATCGGTTCGCCACGGCGCGACGGCTTCGTAGGTTTTGTGGACTTGCTTGTCGCGGAACAGCGATTGGTAGGCGTCGCGCGTGTGCGGCTGGATGGTGAACAAAACCAGGCCGGCAGTTTCGCGGTCGATGCGGTGCATGGGCACCAGCGTGTCGATGCCCAGCTTGCGCTTGAGGCGCACCAGCAGCGTCTCATGCAGGTAGCGGCCTTTGGGCGTGACGGGCAGGAAGTGCGGCTTGTCGGCCACCACGATGTGCGCGTCTTGGAACACCACGTGTTCGTCAAACGGCACGGGGTGTTCAAAGGGCAGGCTGCGCCAGTAATACAGCTTGGTTTGGGGCCGAAAGTCGGCGTCGGGCGGCACCGCTTGGCCTTGGGCGTCGACCACCTCACCCTGGGCCATGCGGGTGGCCCAGTCCTCGCGTGTCACGGCCGGGATGCGATGCGC
>JAVLFO010000065.1:0-4583 GCA_046052805.1 Aquabacterium sp.
ATCTACACGCGTAAGATCGTCGGCAGCGTCAGATGTGTATAAGAGACAGGCCGAGTCCAGGCCGATGGAGGTCATCGCGTCCTTGAACTTCAGGCGGTCTTCTGCTTTCTCGATGGCCTTTTCGTTGGCACCGATCATCTCGACCTTGTACTTGTCGAGCACGCCGTGCTTGTGCAGGTCGAGCGCGCAGTTCAGCGCGGTCTGGCCGCCCATGGTGGGCAGAATTGCATCTGGACGCTCTTTGGCGATGATCTTTTCGACCACTTGCCAGGTGATGGGCTCGATGTAGGTGACGTCCGCCGTGTTCGGGTCGGTCATGATGGTCGCAGGGTTGCTGTTGACCAAGATGACCTTGTAGCCTTCTTCACGCAGGGCCTTGCAGGCCTGGGCGCCGGAGTAGTCGAATTCGCAGGCCTGACCAATGATGATCGGGCCGGCGCCGATGATGAGGATGCTCTTGATGTCTGTGCGCTTAGGCATTGTTCTTCTCCATCAATGCCACGAAGCGTTCGAACAGGTAACTGATGTCATGCGGTCCGGGCGATGCCTCAGGGTGACCCTGGAAGCAGAAAGCGGGCTTGTCGGTGCGGGCCAAACCTTGCAGCGTGCCGTCAAACAAGGAGATGTGCGTGGCGCAAAGGTTGGCGGGCAGCGTTTTCTCGTCAACCGCAAAACCGTGGTTCTGGCTGGTGATGCTGACGCGGCCGGTGTCGAGGTCTTTCACGGGGTGGTTGCCGCCGTGGTGGCCGAACTTCATCTTGAAGGTCTTGGCACCCGAGGCCAAAGCCATGATCTGGTGACCCAGGCAGATACCGAAAGTCGGGATGCCGGATTCGATCAGCTCTTTGGCAGCGGCGATGGCGTAATCGCAAGGCTCAGGATCCCCAGGGCCGTTCGACAAGAAGATGCCATCGGGCTTGTGCTTGAGCACGTCAGCGGCAGGCGTCTTGGCAGGCACCACGGTGACCTTACAGCCACGCTCGGCCAGCATGCGCAAGATGTTGCGCTTGACGCCGAAGTCGTAGGCCACGACGTGGAATTTCGCGTTGGTCAACTTGCCAAAACCGGGCTTGCCACCCAACTCAGGGTTGTTGAGCTTCCATTCGGTTTCAAGCCACTCGACCACGTCTGTGCGCGTGACCACCTGGGCCAAATCTTGTCCAGCCATGCTCGGGGCAGCCTTGGCCTTGGCGATCGCGTCGGCGATCACGGCATCGGTGATGGCTTGACCGACAGGCAAAGCGACGATCGCGCCGTTTTGCGCGCCTTTGGTGCGCAGCAGGCGGGTCAGCTTGCGGGTGTCGATGTTGGCAATGCCAACCGTGCCTTCGTCCTGAAGGTACTGCGACAGCGTGCGGGACTGGCGGAAGTTGGAAACGCGGATGGGCAGGTCTTTGATGATCAGACCAGCGGCATGGACTTTCGAGGCTTCGATGTCTTCACCGTTGACGCCGTAGTTGCCGATGTGCGGATACGTCAGGGTGACGATCTGGCGGCTGTAGCTGGGGTCGGTGAGGATTTCTTGGTAGCCGGTGAGCGAGGTGTTGAACACCACTTCGCCGACTGTGTGACCGGCAGCGCCGATCGAAGTGCCTAGAAAGACCGTGCCGTCTGCGAGGGCCAGAAGAGCTTGGGGCAGTACGGGCAGCACGGGTTCATTCTCCGTTTGTTGTGCGCGCCCAGCTCTTTCCTGACATCGACCTGCACGGGCAGGTCGGGCGTCCTGCGCACGTCCACGCACGGGGCGTGAGGTGGGCACGACAAAATCGACTCCGGTGAAGGAAACGGTAGGTTTTGCTAGGCGGGGGTGGTTGCGGGTAAACCTTAGGAGTATACCCGATCCTGTCACGACTGAGTCACTAACGGGTCACCACGAGCGCACCAATTTGGGTAAATCACGCCCAATGTGGCCTCGGCGAGTGTCCTTTTCACCCAGCGCAAATGCCCAAACTGCCCCCGATTCAGCCGACTCATCCCGCAGCAAACACCTCAAGAGATGGGCAGCATGGCCGATATCCAAGAACGAGCGCCGTTGTCCGGCGTCGCCAGCGGGATCGACATGGCCTCCTTCTTTTTTTCTGACACCCAAGCCGCCCCCCCAGCCCTTTCGGCACACAGCGCACGACCGATGCTGACGGCGGTCCACTCCAGGGCCGCGGTCGAGCTTGCAAGCCGCCGAACAGAGGTCACTCCGCCAGCCCTGTTCACCCAGGCGCGGCCGCAATGGCACCACTGGGCCGTGAGCTTTTGGCACTGGCTGTGGGACATGGACGAAGAGGCCAAATCCGAGACGCCAGCCACCGGGCTGCGCAGCGTCAAATCCGAATTCAATTCGGCGCTGTGGGATCTGCAATCACTGCGCGCCAACCAGGTGCGCGACAACATCGAGGCCGCGCGCTCCTTGCGCGAGCTCTGGCACTTGCGCGCTGAGGTGTTCAAGGTGGTCGCTCTGCACCGCGGGCAGATTGAGGCGCAGTTGCGCCTGGATGCCCTGGACGCGCACTTCCCGGTGCGCTCGTCATCCCCCCGAGCCGACGAGCCTCGCCACGGCACGGTCACGCGCTGGTGAGCGGCGTGGCACATCCAGCGGCCATGTCAGGGTGATTTGTGAGCCAAGGCCAGCGACAAACCCCGAGCGCGTAGCACAATGCAAGGCTGGATTGCACACAGCCACATGAACATCATCATCCTGGACGATTACCAAGACGCGGTCCGCAAGCTCCAATGCGCGTCCAAGCTCGATGGCCTGTCAGCCAAGGTCTTCACCAACACCGTCAAGGGCATTGGACAGTTGGCCATCCGTCTGCGTGACGTGGAAGCCCTGGTGCTGGTCAGAGAACGCACGCACTTCCCTCGGCTATTGCTCGAAAAGCTGCCCAAGCTGCGCCTGATCTGCCAGACAGGCCCCGTGGGCCCCCACATTGACATCGAAGCTTGCACCAAGCTGGGCATCGCTGTGGCCGAAGGTGTGAGCTCGCCCATTGCACCGGCCGAGTTGACCTGGGCCTTGGTGATGGCGGCCATGCGTCGCCTGCCTCAGTACGTGGGCAACCTCAAGCACGGCGCCTGGCAACAGTCGGGCTTGAAAGCGTCGTCCATGCCTGCCAACTTTGGTGTTGGTATGGTGCTGCGTGGCAAGACGCTGGGCATCTGGGGTTACGGACGGATCGGCAAGATCGTGGCGGGCTATGGCAAGGCCTTTGGCATGCACGTGACCGGTTGGGGCAGCGAGGCCTCGCGTGCACAGGCGCAGGCCGATGGCTTCATACCAGCACCGTCCAAGCAGGCGTTTTTTGAAGCCTGCGATGTGCTCAGCCTGCACTTGCGACTGACCGACGAGACGCGCGGCATGATCACGCCAGAAGACCTTCAATCGATGAAGCCCACCGCTTTGCTGGTCAACACCTCGCGCGCAGAGTTGATTCAAGACGCGGCCTTGGTGGCCTCGCTGAACCGCGGTCGCCCCGGCATGGCTGCCGTTGACGTGTTTGAGACCGAGCCTATTTTGCAAGGCCACCCGCTGCTCAGGCTCGAAAACGCCGTGTGCACGCCTCACATCGGCTTTGTCGAACAAGACAGCTATGAGCAGTACTTCAGTGCCGCCTTTGACAACCTGCTGAATTTCATTGCCGGGACACCGACGAACATCGTCAACCCCGAGGCCTTGAAAGTTCACCACTGAGGCAGCCTAGGTGGAAGCTGAACGCGCCCTGCCGCGCAAGGGCATGAATGCGGCGCGCTGGTCATTGCTGGCCGGCAACTTCATGATCGGTTGCGGCGTGATGGTGGTGGGCGGCACGCTCAACGACCTGACGCACTCACTGAACATCTCGGTGGCCCAAGGTGGCCATTTGATCGCCATCGCCGCCGTGATGATGGGCGTGGGCGCGCCCTTGCTGGCCGCCGCTGTGGCTCACATCGACCGACGCAAACTGCTGAGTTGGGCCATGGTTTGGTACGCGCTTGGCCACGCGTTGTGCGCCCTGGCCCCCAGCTACGAATGGCTCTGGCCCATCCGGGCCTTGACTGTGTTGTCGGCGGCCGTGTTCACGCCCCAAGCCGCTGCCACCATGGGCTTCATGAGCACCCCCGCTCATCGGGGGCGCAGCATCACCTTCGTGTTCATGGGCTGGTCGATTGCGTCGGTGGCGGGCATGCCCCTGGCCGCCTGGGTTGGCGAGCGCATGGGCTGGCGTGTGGCCATGATGCTGATCGCTGTGGGCTCTTTGGCTGCCGCCTGGTTTGTGCGCACCTCGCTGCCCAAGGGTATCCGGCCGCCCGCGCTGTCACTGCGTGCCTGGCGAAAGGTGTTCAGGTCGCCACTGTTGATGGCCGTTGTGCTGGTGACCGCCTTTCAAAGCGCTGGGCAATTCACGGTGCTGGCCTACGCCGCGCCTTACTACAAGCTGGATTTCGGGGCCAGTCCGGAGCAGATCAGTTTGATGTTTGCCTGGTTCGGCGGCTTGGCACTGGCGGGCAACTTGTGGCTCAACCGGATGGTGGACAAGGTGGGTGCGGCGCCCGCCGTCACACTGACGCTGAGCCTGATGGTGTTGAGCTTGCTCATCTGGCCCTTGGGCACC
>JAVLFO010000066.1:0-7009 GCA_046052805.1 Aquabacterium sp.
TTGCAAACCATTGCAATACGAATCATTCTCATTTACATTAGTGACTGTTGATTGATCCCGTTAACGGCCATGACCTCACACATGCTCACCTCGCACGCCAACAAGCTGCACGCACGCGCAGCGACAGCCTCCCGCCGCTTGGCCATTGCCATGGCCGCTCAATTGATCGGCCTGGCCGTGATGCCAGCGCACGCCGCCGAAGTCGCCTCTTATGAGGTTGTGGCCAAAGAAGGGCGCTTGTTTCCGGAAGTGCTCAATGTGCCCGCAGGCGTCAAGCTGCGCTTGACTTTGCGCAATGAAGGCAAGACGGCCATCGAGTTTGAGAACCTCGTCTTGCGCGTTGAAAAAATCGTGGCCCCTGACTCCGCTGCGACCGTGACCGTGCAGCCGCTCAAGCCCGGTAGCTATGTCTTTGTGGACGACTTCCACACTGAGACCGCCAAGATGCAAGTCGTGGCCAAGTGAGTGAGTCGACGTGATGCTCAACACCTTGTTCATTGTTTGGCGCGAAAGCCTGGAGGCCATGTTGGTCATCGGCATCTTGATGGCCTGGATCGCTCGTCAACCTCAAGCAGCGCGCCTGCAACGAGGCATCTGGATGGGCGTGCTGGCGGGCGTGTTGATGGCGTGCGCCTTGGGGGCTGCCACCTATGCGGTACAGACCCAGTTTGCCGATCAGTCACTGGAGGTCTTCCGCGTGGGCATGTTGCTGGTGGCGGCTGCCTTGATCGTGCAAATGGTGTTTTGGATGCGCAAACACGGTCGCACCATGAAGCGCGAACTGGAAAGCCAAGTCAGCAAAGCACAGGGGCGTTTTGGCATTGCCACCATCACCGCCCTGGCCATTGCCCGCGAAGGCGCCGAGACCGTCGTGTTCTTGTACGGCAACGGCATGGGGGCGCAGGGCGTGGCATGGGTCGGCTTTGTGGCTGCGGCGCTGGCTGGGCTGGTGCTGGCCTTGGCAACGTCATGGCTGCTGACGCGCGGCGCGCGCTTTTTCAACCACGCCACGGTGTTTCGCATCAGCGAGGCCTTGCTGCTGATCATTGCAGGCGCCTTGTTGACCGGCGCGGTAGATCGCTTGATCGGCCTGGACTGGCTGCCCACGCTGATGGACCCTGTGTGGGACACCTCGGCATGGCTGGACGATGGCCAAGGCGTGGGCAACGTGATGGCCAGCTTCATGGGCTACCGCGCCCGCCCCGCCGGGGTGTTGGTGCTGCTGCTGGCGGCCTACTGGGCCTCGGTGGTTTGGCTGCTGCGTCCTGCAGCCGCACGCAAAGCTTGAGCCGCCCCATGACCGCCACCATGCACACAACGCACGCCATGCAGGGTCTTGGGCGACCCGTACACCGCGTCCAGCCGGCCACGCTGGGCCTCATCGCGCTGGCCCACGTGGCCGCCTTGTGGGCCGTGAGCCGCCCGAGCCAGCCCGTGACCTTGCCCGAAGTGCCGGCCATGACCATGGTGTCGGTGCTCACGTCTGCCCCGGCGATCCAGCGCATCGCCGAGCCAACGACAACGCCTCGCACGGTGAGCCCAAAGGCGGTGTCAAAGCCACCAGCGCCCACGGTCATCAGCAGCGCCGCGCCAGCACCGACCGTGTCGCCAGCGGTCACGTCGCCCACGCCTGTGACCAAGCCAGCACCTTCGTCTACGCCGGTGGCGACGCCATCGGCCAACAACCAGGACGCGGCGCGCACCAGCACCAACACGACTGCCGATGGCGCGCGGCAAGCCGCCACGCCAACGCCAACGCTAGCCCCGGCTGCTGCGGTGACCGCGCCGCGCTTTGATGCCGACTACCTAGACAACCCACGGCCGGCCTATCCGCCGCTGTCGCGCAAGTCCAATGAGCAAGGCAAGGTGGTTTTGCAAGTGGCGGTGGACGCCTCCGGCGCGGCGCGTCAGGTTGATGTGCGCAGCAGCTCAGGTTTTGACCGCTTGGACCGCGCCGCTGTGGCCGCGGTCAGCCGCTGGCGCTTTGTGCCTGCAAGGCAAGGCAGCGAGGCCGTTGCGGCCACGGTGCTCGTCCCCATTGTTTTCAGTTTCAAGGATTGAAGTGTCATGAACGAATCCCTCGACCTCGCCCAGTTTTGGGCCCACGCCGACTTGGTCGCGCGCTTTGTGTTGTGCGTGCTGCTGGCTGCATCGGTGGCCACTTGGTACCTGATCCTGAGCAAAGGCGTTCGACATGTCCGCACCAGCCGTCGCAGCCAGCATTTCTTGAGCAAGTTCTGGGACGCGCCCAACCTCGAAGCCGTGGCCGAGCACATTGGCGACCATGGTGTGGCCGATCCCTTCTCACACGTGCTGCATCACGGCTTCACGGCGGTCGAGCAAATCAGCCGCCGCGAGCAAGCGACCAGCCTGATCAGCGCGGGCGAGCCTGGCGACATGCTGACCCGCGCCCTGCGCCGCGCCATTGAAGAAGACAAGGCCCGCATGGAGTTTGGCCAGACCGTGCTGGCCACTGTGGCCTCCAGCGGCCCGTTCGTGGGCTTGTTTGGCACCGTGTGGGGCATCTATCACGCACTGGCAGCCATTGGGCTGTCGGGCCAAAGCACGCTCGACAAGGTTGCCGGCCCCGTGGGCGAGGCGCTGATCATGACTGGCATTGGCCTGGCAGTGGCCATTCCTGCCGCTGTGGCCTACAACGCCTTTGCCCGCAGCAACCGCAACACACTGACGCAGCTCAACTCGTTTGCCTATGACGTGTTCAACCTGTTGGCCAACGGCGTGAAGGCCTCGCCAGCTCAAACCGACGTGCGCAGCGCCAGCGACAAGGTCATTGCCCTGGCCCGCGCCCAAGGCGTCGCGGTCCAGTAAAGGAGCAGCACATGGCATTCGGAAGCATGGAATCGGGTGACGACAACGCGCCCCTGGCCGAGATCAACATGGTCCCGCTGATCGACGTGATGTTGGTGCTGCTGATCATCTTCATGGTGGCGGCGCCGATGTTGACCCACGCGGTGAAGGTGGACCTGCCACAGGCCTCGTCCCAAGCCTTGGTGACGCCGCCGGCCCATGTGGCCTTGAGCATTGACAAAGACGGGCACACCTTCTGGAACGCCCAAGAGGTCGATGCGCAGGGCCTGTCCAGCCGCATGCACGAGGCGGCAGCGCAAGTGCCGCAGCCCGAGTTGCACATCCGGGCCGACCGCAGCACCCCGTATGAAAACGTGGCGCAGGCCATGTCAGAGGCCGCCCGCCAAGGGCTGAACAAGATCGGCTTTGTGACTGACCCAAGGTCAACGCCCATACCCAAACTTTGAGCCTGAGGCCGGCAGACGCCAGCACTCAGCAACCCACAACACGCCAACCTGCTGCACGCTGCTTTGCACGCGAGCCTGGGCGGAGCCTTGCCATCAGCTTTCAACATCTGGAGTCTCATCCCATGTCCACATTGACGTCCCACCACCGTACGGCCCAGCCAGGCCTTGACCCGCAAGCGCTCAAGCAAGTGCGCTCTGGCCTGCTGCCTTTGGGCGCCTTGATGCTGGCCGGGCTGGCCCCTGCCGCCATGGCCCAACAAGCCAAGACCGATGCACCCAAAGAGCTGGCCACCGTGAACGTGCAAGCCGAGGCCGACAAGCCCGATGGCCTGCGCGCCAGCACGACCCGCGTGGGCAAGGTTTTGCAAGACCCGCATGACATTCCCCAAGCGGTGACCACGGTCACCAACAGCCTCATCACGCAGCAACAAGCGGGCTCTTTGCGCGAGGCCATGCGCAACGTCTCGGGCCTGTCGTTCAACGCGGCAGAGGGTGGCCGCTCGGGCGACAACATGAACCTGCGCGGCTTCTACACCTTCGGCGACATGTACCTCGACGGCATCCGCGACACGGCCCAGTACAACCGCGAGCTGTTCAACCTCGAACAAATCGATGTGTTGCGCGGTGCCGGTGCCATGCTGTTTGGGCGTGGCCAGGCAGGTGGCGTGATCAACCAGGTCAGCAAGACCCCCATGCGCTTTGACCAAGCCAAGCTCAGCGCCAGCGTGGGTACCGACAACTACCGCGAGGTCACGGCCGACGTCAACAAAACCATCAACGAGCAAACCGCCATCCGTGTCAATGCCATGCAACGCGATGAAGGCAACTGGCGCACCAACCCCACCACGGGCACCGAGGCCGAGTTGCACCGCAGCGGCATTGCCCTGAGCCTGGGGCTGAACCTGCACACCGACAACCAGTTCTGGATCAACCACTACCAGGCCAAAACCGACGACAACCCCGACTTTGGTGTGTCGTTCAATGCGGCCACACGCAAGCCTGGCACGGTGCTGCCTGCCAGCACCTTTTTTGGCAATGCCAACACCTTTGACCTCAGCGACACCAGCATCACCACCCTGGTCAACGAGTACCGCATCACCCCCACCAGCCAATTGCGCACACAGCTGCGCGTGGCCGACTACCAGCGCAGCTACTGGGCCAAGACGCCCAACCTGACGACGCCACCCAATGCGGCGGGCGGTGTGGGCGGCAACCAAACGCGCTCGATGAACTACCAAACCACCACCTTGCAGTCTGACTACTCAAACCAGTTTGACTTGGGCGGCATGAAGCACGAGGCGCTGGCCGGGCTCGAATACCTCAAAGAGAAAAACTGGCGCAAGGGCCTGCAGAACTTCGGCACCACAGCCGCGCCTGACTTCCGCCCATACCAAGAAGCCACCGCCGGTGCCGCAACGACCTTTGACAGCAACTCATACGCCGTGTATGCGCAAGACTCGGTCGAGTTCGTGCCGCAATGGAAGCTGACGCTTGGTCTGCGCCGCGACCAGATGGACGCCAACTACAGCAGTGCCACATCGCCCAAGCTCAGCTTTGGCGAGAACAGCTACCGCAGCGCTTTGTCGTTCCATCCCTCTGATGACACGCATTACTACCTGGCCTGGAGCGACTCGTTCAGCCCCACCGCCGACCTGTACCAGCTGACCACCGTGGCGCAACCTGCCGAACGCAGCGATGTGGTCGAGCTGGGGGCCAAGTGGCTGCTGGCCGATGGCGACCTGGCCTTGCGCGCCGCCCTCTACCAAGCCACCAAAAACTGGGAGCGCAACACCGACCTGGAATCAACCTCGACCATCCTGACCCAAAAGCGCCGCACACGTGGCCTGGAGCTGGAAGCCGCAGGTCGACTGACCGATGAGTGGGAAGTGTTTGCAGGCCTGGCCTTGATGGACGCCAAGATCCTGGCGGTGGCCACCAACGTCAACGCCACCACTGGCGCCGTCACCACCGGCAGCCCCATGTATGTGGGTCAGCGCGCACGCAACACCCCGCGCTACACACTGAACATCTGGAGCACCTACCAGTTGACCAGCCGCTGGAAAGTGGCCGGTGGCATCGAGGCCAAGGGCGACCGCCAGGCCTTCGTGCCCAGCTCAGCCACCGCACCCACGCTCGATGGTGCTTACCACCCCAACACGGCGCCTGGCTACGCCCGATGGGATGCCATGGTCGCTTACGAGCAAGCGAAGTGGACCTATCGCCTCAACATCAAGAACGTGTTTGACAAGGTCTACTACGATTCGGTGTATGACAACGGCGGTTTTGTCGTGCCTGGCGCTCGCCGCCAAGCCATCTTGACGGCCGAGTACAAGTTCTGATCGCAAAAGGCGGCCATGCTCATCACCATCGACAACTTGCTGACACCCGATGAGCTGGCCCAAGCCAGAGCACTGCTGTCTGCCTCGACCTGGGGCAGCGGTATCGACACGGCCGGGGCTCAGGCCGCCCAGGTCAAGAACAACCAACAGCTGGCAGAAGGGGCCGATCACCTGCCGGCCTTGCGCCACATGGTGCTCTCGGCCTTGAACCGCTCGCCGCTGTTCTTCGCCGCAGCCTTGCCCCTGAAGGTGTTGCCCCCCTTTTTCAACCGCTACAGCGGCCAAACCAACGCCTATGGCTTTCACACCGACAGCGCCATGCGCTTGTCGCCCGATGGCTCCGGCGCCTATGTGCGCGCTGACATCTCAGCCACCTTGTTCTTGTCCGACCCCGAGGCCTACGATGGCGGCGAGCTGACCATCGAAGACACCTTTGGCTCGCACACGGTCAAGGGCTTGGCTGGCAGCTTGGTCTTGTACCCATCGTCATCGGTGCACGCGGTGAGCCCGGTGACCCGTGGTGAGCGACAAGCCTGTTTCATGTTCATCCAAAGCATGGTGCGCGACCCAGCACAACGTCGTTTGCTGTACGACATGGACATGGCCTTGCTGCAGTTGCGACAAGACGTGGGCGAGGTGGACGCCGTGGTACGCCTGACCGGCACGTATCACAACCTCTTGCGCCAGTGGGCCAACACCTGATGACCAACGCCTTGCCCGCCACCTTGGCGCAATACGAGGCCTTGGCCCAACTCGCCTTGCCCAGTGACGTCTGGCGACACCTTCAAGAAGGGACTGGGCAGGGGCAAGAAGCAGCGTTGGCCAGTTTTCGTTTGACGCCGCGCCCATTGGGTTCGGTGCAGGGAGGGCACACGCGCCTGAGACTGTTGGGCCAATCGCTGGAGCACCCCTTGTTGCTGGCCCCTGTAGCCTACCAAGCCTTGTTCCATGACGATGCCGACGCGGGCAGCGCCATGGCTGCGGCGGCGCAAGGCGGGCAATCGGTGATCAGCAGCCTGGCCAGCCAGCCCATCGCGGACATCGTTCATGCGGCCCAGCAGGTCCAGCCTGGCGATGCGGCTGCGCCTTGGTTTCAGCTCTACTGGCAGTCAGACCGCGATCGCAGCTTGCAACTGCTGCATCGCGCAGCCTTGGCTGGCTGTTCGGCCATCGTCTTCACGGTCGACGCGCCCATCAAACGCGCCAGCCTGCAGCTGCCCGCGGGCGTGCGAGCGGTCAACCTGGGGCCCGATGTGCCGCCGCGAGCGTGGGGCCCTGGGCAGAGCGCCGTGTTCGATGGCTGGATGGCCCAGGCCCCCACATGGGACGACCTTCGCTGGCTGCGCCACCAAACCACATTGCCGCTGCTCGTCAAAGGGATCTTGCATCCGGATG